>NZ_JBEUDS010000040.1:0-14934 GCF_041060555.1 Parapedomonas caeni
TCCATGATCTGGAGAGAGACCTCGCTGATTGCCTCGGGATCGGCATCGAGGACGGAAGCGATCATTTCCGGATCGAACCCGTACTTCCGCAGCTCTCCCTCCATGAAGTAGAGCTGGTCCATACCACCGATTACGGCGACCTCAATTTCGGCGGACGGGTCAGCACGGCGAAGCTTCACGTAGTGCTCGATGGACGGGGCCTTCTTGTATGCCAAGCTCTGCTCATTGTACCCGCCATCTTCCTTGCTGCCGTATCCGGCCATGGCTTTTGCCTCCAAAGACGGCTTCCCGCTCAGCGAGCTAGGAAAGCAATTCGATTTCCTCCGGAGGCAGAGCCAGCCGGTAGCCGTTCGAATTTCGCCGATTCTCGATCAATGCGCGTACGGACGTGGCATCGGTACTTCCGCGAGCCAGCGCATCCCGAAGCGCGCGCACGGGTTCGCGCACCTGCGACGAAATCCTATGGATGCTCGCTCCCCAGATGTGCGCTTCGATCGCACGATTCTCGACGATAGCGGGCGACTTCAACGCATGCTCCGCCAGAAAGACCAACAGTTGGAATTCCTGATCGGAAAGGGTTTTGAGCGTTCCGTCGAGAGATACGGTCTTTGCGGCGCGTTGAATCACCAATCGGGGCGCCAAGCTCGGTTGTGCTTCCAGTTTGGACTGATCGATGGCCAATCCAGGTGCAGCTCCATCGCAAGCAATGCAGTGCGATACATCGACAAGATGAAGCCCCGCGTCGACCAAGCGCGCCCGGTCATCTGCAGCCATCGCCGGCGCGATCACCGTGATGGGCGATGACCTGGCGAGCGAACGCATCAGGCCGATCAATCCCGGTTGAAGCGCTGCATCCTGCGACAGTGCGAGGAACAGCGCCCGCTGGTTCGATGTTTCCCCCAGATGCCAGACACCGGTCGCGACCGGCGCCGGCTCGCGTCCGAACCCGGACGCCATGGCGATTTCGCGGACCAGCGCGGGAGGATGAATGCGAAAGCTCCGCAGATCGTCATCCCCGAGAACGACGTCGCTGCGCCGGTCCGTCGGGCAAACCGCGATATGTCGTCCATTGGTCTGATGGATCGACCGCGCGTCGAGACCGCAATCGCAGTCAGGGCACACATCCCATTCCGCCGTCGGTGCCTGCTCGACCAGGACGCCCCGATCGAGCAGCCGCTCGAAATCGCGCCCGGCATGAGGCGCAGCCTGTCGGCCCCATAGTATTGCGGGATCGCCCGCCTCACTCAGCCGCAACAGCAGCCTGGGCAGCGTCTCGGTCATTGAGCAGTCCGTTGCGGCGAAGGAGCGTCATGATCCGGCCCTCGAACTGCTGACGCTTGAACATGGCGTGTGCCGGCGGCTTCAGTTTGACGGTCACCTTCTTCGCCGACTTGCCGCCGGTCGCGAAATGGACGCGGATGACGATGTGGTTAAGGCGCCAATCCGACCCGAGACGAGCGCCCCGCATCATCTCGCCCAACCTCGCCAGTGCATTGTCGCGTCCGTCGCGCGCAACATAGGAGTAGAAGGTTCGTGTCTCGCCGGTCTTCGGATCGGCGCCGACGCGGTCGACCTGGACCTCGGTGATCTGGACCCGCTGGATGCCCGGATCGAAATCATGGTTGAACGCGAAGCCGAAGCCCGCGCGTTGCACCGGGTCGAGCGTGTAGAGGTTCTGGGCGTCGTCGCCGGCGAAGAATTCGGGCTTGCCCAGGACCTTGTGGGCGAACAGTTCCGCGAGGTCGCCGCGACGCGCCTTGGCGATGCCGCCGATCTTCAACAGGCCCGTCGTTGAGTTGTAGGACAGCACCGCGTGTTCGGCGGCACGGAAGCTGATCACGCGCTTCTGGTCCTTTTGCAGGACATCGGTCGTGGTGATCGGCGAGCCATGCTCGATCACCAGAACGAGCTCGTCGGCATCGTCATACCAGCCGGCGCGGCAATAGTTGCTGCGGAGATCCTGTTCGAACATCGCGGCGGCGGCGGTTTCGAACTCGGCCTTTGCGCGATCATCCATGATCGCCTCGACGCCTTCGTCGCGGCCAACGAACTCGGCGAGCGACGTGCGCGCCATGAGCGCCATCATGTCCGACGCGGCGTCAAAGACGTCGGGATGGTCGAGGAAGACGCGCAGGGCGACGTGCTTGGGATCCTGGTGAACCTCCGGCTCGTCACCCTTCACTTCGGGTGTCACGCGTATCCCGAGCCGCGCGGCCTGCTGAAGGATGATGTCGAGGCCTGCCGCGTTGCCGATCTCCGCGATCCGGTGCAGGTCGGCGACGAGTCCTTCCGGATAGTTCTCTTCCGGCCCCGCGAAGAAATCCTGGACGGTGCTGCGTGCCTCGTCCTGCGCTGACTCATCCCTGAAGACCCCCAGGTCCAGCCCGTTCAGGGCATCGCTGTGGCGCTCTAACAAGCGGCCCAGCAGGCCGAGGTCGACGGTTCGGGTAAACTTGGGATTGACGAATTTCTTCAGGTTCTTAGCCATCTCAGCCGCCCATAATTGCCTCGCATTTGTTCATCTTACGTTCTTATCGCAAATGCCTGCCGGAGTCGATTCAAAAGCCATCGCCTTGGGACGGATCGTCCGCACCGTGAGTAGAGGTCAAGGGAATCCAATCCCTTAGGTGATCTCTGCGATGGACATGCCGAACCCGATCCACCCCGGGCATATGACGCCGGACGAGCGAATCGGGGAGGTCTGCAGGATTCTTGCGCGCGGGCTGGTTCGGCTCAAGGCACGCCAGTCAAGGCAAGTATCTGGCGACCGCGGAGAAAGTTGCCTTCACTTCCCGCCCGACCGGAGCGGTCATGGAACTCCAATTTGCAAAGGAGACGCATGACCATGACAGAAAACATCCTGTCCCGGCTGGCCGCGCTGAAGACCACGCCGACGCCCGACCTCAAGAAGCAGTGGCGCGAACTCTTCGACACGGAGGCGCCGCCTTACAATCGGCGCTTCCTCGAAAGCCGGCTCGCCTATCGGATCCAGGAATTGGCTTATGGCGGTTTGAAACCGGCGACCGTCGAACGCCTCGAGGCCTTGGGCGAGCAACTCGACGGCGGCAACATCGTGCTGCGCCGGATCCGCGCCGACGACAAGCCGATCGCCGGCACGCGGCTGATCCGCGAATGGCAGGGCGTCGAGCACACCGTCACGGTGCTGAACGACGGTTATGAATGGCAGGGGCGCCCTTACCGCTCGCTCTCCGCCATCGCGCGCGCCATCACCGGGACGCGCTGGAACGGCTGGGTCTTCTTCGGCCTAAAGAACCGGCGAGGCCAAGCATGACGAAATCGCCCGCATCCGCCAAACCCATCCGGAAGCTGCGCTGCGCGGTCTATACGCGCAAGTCGACGGAAGAAGGGCTGGAGATGGAATTCAACAGCCTCGACGCCCAGCGCGAGGCCTGTGAGGCCTATATCGCCAGCCAGAAGTCGGAAGGCTGGGTGGAGCTTGCCGACCGCTACGATGACGGCGGCTTCTCGGGCGGGACGCTTGACCGGCCTGCACTGAAGCGCCTGCTCGCCGACATTGAGGACGGCCGGATCGACGTGGTCGTCGTCTATAAGATCGATCGGCTCAGCCGCTCGCTGATGGATTTCGCCAAGCTGGTCGAGGTGTTCGATCGCGGCGGCGTCACCTTCGTCAGCGTGACCCAGTCGTTCAACACCACGACGTCCATGGGGCGGCTGACGCTCAACATCCTGCTCAGCTTCGCCCAGTTCGAGCGCGAGGTGATCGGCGAGCGCATCCGCGACAAGATCGCTGCCTCCCGCAAGCGCGGCATGTGGATGGGCGGCTTCGTGCCGCTCGGTTACGAGGTCCGGGACCGCAAGCTGGTGATCAATGATGCCGAGGCCGCGACGGTCCGGATGATCTTCGAGCGCTTCGTCGAGGTGGGTTCGGCGACCGCGTTGGCCCGGGCGCTCGCGGCCGAAGGCGTGCGGACGCGGCGCGGACGTCTCGTGGACAAGGGCTTCCTCTACAAACTGCTCAACAACCGGGTCTATATTGGTGACGCCGTGCACAAGGGGACGGCCTATCCCGGCGAGCACGAAGCCATCATCACGCGCCCCTTGTGGGACAAGGTGCACGGAATCCTGCGGGAGAGCCCAAGGGTGCGCGCGGGCCGGACACGGGCCGCGACCCCGGCTCTTCTGAAGGGCCTCATCTTCGGGCCGACCGGTTGCGCCATGACGCCGACGCACACGCGGCGCGGCGACAAGCTCTACCGCTACTACGTCAGCCAGTCGGTTCTGAAGCGCGGCGCCGATGCCTGCCCGGTCGGGCGCGTGCCCGCCGCCGAGATCGAGGGCGCGGTGGTCGACCAGCTGCGCGGCCTTCTTCGCGCCCCGGAGGTGGTCGTCGGAACATGGCGGTCGGCGCGACCCGAGATCAATGGCTTGTCCGAGGCTGAGGTCAGGGAAGCCCTGGAAGGGCTGGACCCGCTGTGGGACGAGCTGTTCCCGGCCGAGCAGGCGCGCGTCGTCCAGCTGCTCGTCGAGCGCGTCGATGTCGGACAGGGAGGCGTCGATATCCGCCTCCGCGTCGATGGGCTGGCTCGTCTGGTTCATGAGCTTGGAGGCATGGCCGACGATCCGCGGAGGGCAGCATGAGAGCCGGTGACGCCACCACCGATGACGGGCGGACGCTGACGGTCCGTGTTCCCCTGACCGTCCGGAAGCGCGGCGGGCGCAAGCAGGTGGTGATGCCCGAGGGGGCGGGTTGGGGCCAGCCCCGCCCGCGCGTCGACAACACCATGGTCAAGGCGATCGCCCGGGCCCACCGCTGGAAGCGCCTCATGGAGAGCGGCCGATTCGCCTCGGTGACCGAACTGGCCGAGGCCGAAAAGATCAACCAGTCCTATCTGTGCCGGGTCCTGCGCCTGACCCTGCTGGCCCCGGACATCGTGGAGATGATTCTCGACGGAAGGCAGCCGGCCGCCTTGCAGATGGACACCCTGCTGAAGCCCTTTCCCAGCGAGTGGATGGCACAGCGGCAGCACGTCCTCGACCGATAATTGCCTCCTCGAAGCCACTTTCTCTGGCGCATCTCGGCAATGTCTGGCATCCTTTGCCATCGATTCCATAAGGGGCCGGTCCATGCCGGACGAGATTCTGACGCTGCCGGAGGTGGCCCAATTGCTCAAGGTCGCCGAGAAGACCGTCTACACGATGGCTCAGCGCGGGGAGATCCCGGCGTTCAAGGTGCGTGGGCAATGGCGATTCAAGCGCCTGGACCTCGACCAATGGATTGAGCATCAGAAGGCCTCTCATCACGACGGTCCGATACCCTCGCCATCTGACTCGGGCGACGCCTCCAAGAAGCGACGGAGGCCTGATGATCACTGATTATCACGCGAAATATTTCGCGCACGAACTGACCAAAAGATGCGCTCCGGACAGCGTCGAGAAACTCGCAGGGGCCGTTGCGGGTGCTCAGGTCGACCTCAACCCGCATCAAGTAGATGCAGCCCTCTTCGCGTTCTCATCTCCCCTCTCCAAAGGTGCGCTGCTCGCTGATGAGGTAGGGCTCGGCAAGACGATCGAGGCTGGCCTCGTCATCTCTCAGCGATGGGCGGAGCGGAAGCGCCGGATCCTGATCATCACGCCTTCCAATCTGCGCAAGCAATGGCATCAGGAACTCAGCGAGAAGTTCTTCCTGCCGTGCCTGATCCTCGAGTCTCGCTCGTATAATGAGGCCATCAAAGCCGGATCATTCCGCCCTTTCGAGGCGACCGACGCAATTGTCATCTGCTCCTACCAGTTCGCTCGAAACAAGGCTGCGGATGTCCACGCGGTGCCGTGGGACCTCGTAGTGATCGACGAAGCCCACAGGCTGAGAAACGTCTACAAGCCGTCGAATGTAATCGCGAACACGCTCAAGCGGGCGCTAGAGCACAAGCAGAAACTCCTCTTGACGGCGACTCCCCTTCAAAACTCGCTGCTTGAACTTTATGGCCTAGTTAGTTTCATTGATGAACATTCGTTTGGGGATCTGAAGAGCTTCCGGGAGCAGTTCGCCAATCTCAGTCAAGAGCGGACGTTCCACGTCCTTCGTGAACGGCTGAAACCGATTTGCCATCGCACATTGCGCCGGCAGGTGACCGCCTACATCCCCTACACGCGCCGTTTGCCGATCGTTGAGGAATTTACCCCTGCCGAAGGTGAGGATCGGCTGTATCAGCTGGTCTCGGATTACCTTAGACGCGACAATCTTCAGGCTTTGCCGTCGGGTCAGCGGTCCTTGATGACGTTGGTCCTGCGCAAATTGCTCGCGTCTTCGACGTTCGCCATCGCGGGTGCTTTGTCGTCGATTTCTGCACGACTGCAGGCGAAGTTGCGCAAGCATGAGGCCGCGACTTCTCTCGAAGATGATCTCGGTGAGGATTACGAAGCGCTCGACGCCACGGCGGAGGAATGGGCCGCAGAGGAAGCGCTCGAACCCCTCACAGAGGCAGACCGCAAGGCGATAGAAGCGGAGATTGCCGACCTCGAGGAGTTTGCCAGGCTCGCTACCTCGATCGAGCACAACGCGAAGGGCCAGGCGCTGTTGAAGGCGCTGCATGTCGCTTTCGCAAAGGCGGAAGAACTCGGAGGCGCGCAGAAGGCCATCATCTTTACGGAGTCGCGTAGGACCCAAGCCTATTTGCTGCGGGTCCTCGCCGACAGCCCTTATGCCGACGGTATAGTGCTCTTCAACGGCACGAACACGGATCAGCGCTCCAGAGAGATATACGCGCGCTGGATCGAGAGGCATAAGGGTTCCGACCGGGTCACCGGATCGCGAACGGCCGACATGCGGTCCGCCCTCGTGGATTATTTCCGCGAGGAGGGTCGGATCATGATCGCGACCGAAGCCGGCGCCGAGGGCATCAACCTGCAGTTCTGCTCGCTGGTCGTGAACTATGACCTGCCATGGAATCCGCAACGGGTGGAGCAGCGAATTGGTCGCTGTCACCGCTATGGTCAGAAGCACGACGTCGTGGTGGTGAATTTCATCAACCGCCGAAACGAGGCCGATCAGCGCGTTTATCAGCTCTTGTCGGAGAAGTTCAGATTGTTCGAAGGCGTGTTCGGTGCAAGCGATGAGGTTCTGGGCGCCATTGAGTCAGGCGTCGACTTTGAAAAGCGTATTGCCGCCATCTATCAGCAGTGCCGCCAGACTGATGAGATCCGGACCGCCTTCGATCAGCTGCAGCTGGAACTCAGCCTCGAAATCAATGAGGCGATGAGCCAGACGAGGCAGAAGCTCCTGGAGAACTTCGACGACGAGGTTCGCGAGAAGCTGAAGGTGCGTGACGAGGATGCGAAGGTCTACCTGGACCGCTTCGAGCAGTTGCTGATGCGTGTGACCAGCCACGAGCTTGACGGCGTGGCAGACTTCCACAACACGTCCTCGTTCACGCTCGCCGAGCGGCCGCCATGGGCGAATGGCAAGGAAATCCCACTCGGCCTTTATGAACTGCCGCGCCGTTCCGGCGAGGCGCACCTCTACCGGGTCAATCATCCGCTTGGTTCAGCCGTGGTGGCGCGGGCGCAGAGCCGCGACTTGCAGCCTGCCGAGATTACGTTCGATTACTCTAATCATGCCGGCAAGATCAGCATCCTGGAGCCGTACAGTGGGCAGGCTGGATGGCTCACGGCCTCCGTGCTGACGATCGAAGCGCTCGATCAAGCCGAGGATCACATTCTTTTGGCTGCCGAGACCGACGGAGGAGAAAGGCTCACCGCAGAAGCATGCGAGCGCCTCCTCACTCTCAATGGTCACAGTAGGGTGCCGATCGACATTCCGGCGGAGCCGGTCACGCGGCTGGACGCCACGATCCGCGAGCAGCAGCGCCTGATCCAGCGTGCCGTCTCGGAGCGGAATGCGCGCTTCTTCGAGTTAGAAGCGGACAAGCTTGACGGCTGGGCAGACGATCTCAAGGTGGGTTTGGAGCGAGAGATCAAGGAGATCGATCGGCAGATCAAGGAAGCGCGACGGGCCGCGACCGCAGCCCTGACTCTGGAAGAAAAGCTGGCCGGACAGAAGCAGATCAAGACACTCGAGGCGCTTCGCAATCAGAAGCGCCGGTCGCTGTTTGACGCGCAGGACGAGATCGACAAGCAGCGGTCCGAACTCATCGCCCAGATCGAGGGGAAATTGGAGCAGAAGGTCGACCTCGCTCCGCTTTTCACGATTCGCTGGCAGCTGCACTGACGGAGAGATGCAGACCATGGCTCCGCTCAGTGCAGACTATATGGCTCTTCTGGAAACTGCCCTCACACGGGATTTCGTGCCGCATCTCCCGCCTTTGCAGGATCAGACCAAGCCGGCCGATCAGCAGGCCAAGAAGAATTTGTCGCGCGCCTTCAGTGCGTTCGCGCTTCACAAGCTGTGCGAAATTCCGCCGCCGGATGCAGCCGCGGCTGTCGTCGATGATTTCGACGATTTCGGCATCGATGCGATCTACTACCAGGGCAGTTCGGAAACGCTTTTCATTGTCCAAGGCAAACTGAAGGCCTCGGAAACCTTCAGCCAGGACGAGGCCAATGCGTTCTGCCAAGGCGCGAGACGACTGATCAAGCAGGATTTCAATGGCTTCAATGGGCACGTCACAAAGAGGCAGGCGGAGATCGAGGGGGCGCTGGAGGCCTGTTCGCATATTCAACTGGTCATCGCCCACACCGGCGCTGGGATCAGCAACCACGCCGAAACTGCACTCAACGACCTGCTGTACGACGAAGATCACGGCGAGGAACGTCTAAAAAAGGTGGCCGTCGACTATGGCTCGGACCGGGTTGCGGCGGATCTGCAGGCGGGTCAGGCCTATCCGCGGGTTGACGCCAATCTGACGTTGCACGATTGGGCGTCCTCCATGGCGCCTCGCAAGACCTACTTCGGCCTGGTGAAGGTCGCCGATCTGGTCGGGCTGCACGAGACGCATGGCAAGGCGCTCTACGCCAAGAACATACGCGTCTTCCTTGGTCAGACGACGGAGGTGAATCGCTCAATTCGGGAAACGCTCGCGACCAATCCCGGCGACTTCATGTACCTGAACAACGGTGTAACCGCCCTGTGCGAGCAGATCGACCCGAAGAATGGCACCCGGGACAAGAAGAAGTTCAAGGTAACCGGTCTCTCCGTGATCAACGGAGCACAAACCATTGCGTCATCGGCTCGCTATGCGGCGGAAAACAAGACAGTCGACATCTCAGCTGCCTCCGTCCTGGTAACGCTGATCAAGTCTGATTCCGACGAGGCGTTCGGCAAAGCCGTCACCCGGGCGCGCAATCACCAGAATCCCGTTCTCCTCGCCAACTTCGCGGCCCTGGACGATCAACAGGAACGGCTGCGGCGTGAACTCGCCTATCTCGATATCCACTACGCCTACAAGGCGGAGGGGCCAGACAATGTGCAGGACCCTAAGCGCATCCGCATCGACGAGGCGGCGCAGGCACTGGCGCTTCTCCAGCCGGACCCTCGATATGTCGTTTGGCTGAAGAAGGAGCCTGCCCAGCTTCTCGATACCGAGTCCGCCGCATACCAGAACCTCTTCAACGCGAAGCTCACGGGTATCGAACTGGCGAACGCAGTGCGGGCGCTGCGCTACATCCAATCCAGGATGCTCGCGGAGGCCAAAGCGGCCAACGGTCCGGAACGGCTCACCTACAAGCATGGGGGATATGGCCTCGGGTTCGTCCTGGTGAAGCGCATCAGACAGGCGATTGCCGGGGCCGCGCTCATCGATGAGGCGAAGCTGAAGATCGAGCTGGGCGCGGCATTCGATCTTGCTCGTCAGACGCTATGGGGCGCAGTCCAGCCGAAGACCGCGCTCAAGGGTCCTCTGGCAATCTTCCGCAATCAAACGGACGCCATTCCCCTGCTTCGCGACGTCATGATCGATCACTACGGCTTGGGCGCGGATGCTGCGATCGCCCCCCTTAAGGCCAAGGTGGTCTTGACAGATCCATACCCTCAAAAAGCCCTTTTCGACTTTCTGTCGGCGAAGGCGCCGCAGATCGGGAATATCACATGAGCAAGAAACAAAAACTCGAACTGACATGGGTGGGCAAGGCGAACCGGCCGCGGCTGGAGCCGCGCATCCTGCTCGAAGATCCCGAGAAATCCTACCATGCCGCGCAACGCGTCGGTGAGAATGACATCTTCGACAACCGGCTGATCTATGGCGACAACCTGCTTGCGCTGAAGGCGCTAGAGCAGGAGTTCGCCGGCCGGGTGAAGTGCGTCTTCATTGACCCCCCCTACAACACGGGAAGTGCGTTTGAGCAATACGAAGATGGTCTAGAGCACTCGATTTGGCTCGGACTAATGCGCGATCGAATCGAGATTATACGTCGCCTGCTATCGGATGACGGGTCTCTTTGGATCACAATCGATGACAATGAGGCGCACTATTTAAAAGTGGTGTGTGATGAGATATTTGGAAGAAGTTGTTTCGTTGCCGATGTGATTTGGAAATCGTCGGATAACAGCAACAACGATGCCAAACGTTTTTCTTTGGACCACAACCACATATTGGTCTACTCGAGATCTCCCGACTGGCTGACGGTCAAGACGCGGGGGAATGATGAAAAGTATAAGCATTTCAAGAACCCCGACAACGATCCACGCGGTCCATGGTTCGACGGAAATCCGCTAGGCTCACCGGCGTACCGAGAAAACCTTGTTTTCGATGTTGTTTCTCCGCAGGGTCACAGGATCAAACCACCTGCAAATGGGTGGCGATGGTCCAAGGAGACTCTCCAGGAGAAAATTGCCTCAGGCGAAATTAGGTTCACCCCGGATGGAAAGGGTATCCGCCGCCGCACTTATTTGAGAGAGCAGGCGGGTTTACCCCCCTCGACGTTGTGGACTGATTTGGAAGAAACGGGTCACAACCGCCAAGCGAAATTCGAACAGAAGAGGCTGTTTCCCGAATGGGGGAAGTCTGAATGGTTTGCCACACCCAAGCCCGAAAAACTTCTCAAGCGCATTCTCGATGTTTCCACGTTGCCGGGCGATCTCGTTCTCGATTCTTTCGCCGGGTCCGGAACAACGGGCGCCGTTGCCCACAAGATGGGTCGCCGCTGGATCATGGTGGAGCTGGGCGAGCACTGCCATACCCACATCATCCCGCGACTGAAGAAGGTTATCGATGGCGAGGACAAGGGCGGCATCACCGAGGCCGTCGGGTGGGGGGGCGGCGGCGGCTTCCGTTACTTCAAGCTGGCGCCATCGCTGCTTGAAACCGACAAATGGGGCCGCGAGGTCATCAGCAAGGCCTACAACGCTGAAATGCTGGCCGAAGCGCTGTGCAAGCTGGAGGGGTTTACTTATGCGCCCAGCGACGCCGTATACTGGCAACAGGGGCATTCGACCGAGCGTGACTTCATCTATGTCACGACGCAGACCCTCGGCCCCGAACAGCTCCAGCAGTTGAGCGAGGAGGTCGGGCCGGATCAGACGCTCCTCGTCCTGTGCTCGGCTTTCCGCGGCAACGTCGATCGCTGGCCTAACCTGACCGTGAAGAAGATTCCCAACCACATTCGCGCGCGCTGCGAGTGGGGCCATGACGATTACAGCCTGAACGTCGAGAACCTGCCGAAGGCGTCACCGAAGGTCGCGGTCGAAGAAACAGCACGGAGCAACGCGAAGTCGCAGCAGCCCGACCTGTTCGGCGCGAACAAGGGGGGCAGCAAATGAACCGTCATGTCAATTCGATCGCCGGCCGCCTTAGCCTGCGTCCCCCGCAGCGGCAGTCTCTTGAAATCCTGGACCGGATCACGGAGATCGTTCCACCTCGAAAAGGCGCCGATCTGGATGCGGCCCTTGCGGCCATCCAAAGCGAGTTTCCCGGCGTCACGGACTTCGAGCGAGATTTCCCCAGCCTGTGCTTCGCGCTGGCGACGGGCGTCGGCAAGACGCGGCTCATGGGCGCCTTCATCGGCTATCTCCACTTGGCGCACGGACTGAACAATTTTTTTGTCCTCGCGCCGAACCTGACAATCTACAAAAAGCTGATCACCGACTTCACGCCCAACACCCCGAAATACGTGCTGAAGGGCATCTCGGAGTTCGCCGTTGCTCCACCCGTCATCACCACGGGCGAAAACTACGAGCGGCAGATCGCGAGCGGCGGCCAACTGTTCCCGACCACGATCAACATCTTCAACATCTCGAAGATCAACTCCGAGGTTCGGGGCGGGCGCAGTCCGCGCATCCGCAGCTTTCGGGAGGAGATCGGGGAGAGCTACTTCGACTACCTCTCCGGGCTCGATGACCTCGTGCTGATCATGGACGAGTCGCATCGCTACCGCGCATCCGCCGGCATTCGCGCGATCAACGAGCTGAAACCCGTTCTCGGATTGGAGCTCACGGCCACACCTTTTGTCGAGACAAACCGCGGACCCAGCCCGTTCAAGAACGTCATCTTCGACTATCCGCTCGGCCGCGCCATGGCGGATGGCTTCGTGAAGGAGCCGGCCGTCGTCACGCGGAAGAACTTCAACCCGGCTGGCATGTCGATAGAGCAGATCGAGCGCCTGAAGCTCGAAGATGGCGTGCGGCTCCATGAGAGCGTGAAGGTCGAGCTGGAGACCTATGCGCGCGAAACGATGAACCCGATCGTCAAGCCGTTCCTGCTGGTCATCGCGCGGGACACGACGCATGCCAGCCAGCTGATGCAGCTGATTCAGTCGGAGGGCTTCTTCGAAGGGCGCTACGCGGAAAGGGTGATCCAGGTCGATTCCAGCAAGACCGGTGCCGAGGAGGACGAAATGGTCGAGCGGTTGCTCCGTGTCGAGCACACCGATGAACCGACTGAGATTGTCATCCACGTCAACATGCTGAAGGAAGGCTGGGACGTCACCAACCTCTATACGATCGTGCCGCTCCGCGCGGCGAATGCACGCACGCTGATCGAGCAGTCCATCGGTCGTGGTCTTCGGCTTCCCTATGGCAAGCGGACCGGCGTTACGGCCGTCGACCGACTCAACATTGTCGCGCACGACCGCTTCCAGGAAATCGTGGAAGAGGCTAACAATCCCAACTCCACGATCCGCCTGCAGCAGGTGATACTCAATCCCGACCAGCTTCAGCAGAAGACGATCACGATCGTCTCGCAGCCGCAGCTGGCCGCGAAACTGGGACTTCAGCCCGAGCATCCGACGGCGACCACTTATGAGTCGGAGCCCAATAGGGCATCGCCGGTGTTCGGTCCCGAGGAGCAGAGGATTGCCCAGATCACCTACGACGTGATCCGCAGATTCGAAAGCCAGCCCGATAAGCTGCCGAGCGTCTCCTATCTTCAGCAGCCCGATGTCCAGGCCGCGGTGCTGAGGGAGGTGACGACGCAGTATCGCCCGGCCCAGATGGAACTGACCGGCATCACGGAACAGCCCGACCTGGCGGCGGTCGTGGCGCGCACTACCGAGATCGTCGTTCAGCAAACGATCGACATCCCGCGCATTCTGGTGGTGCCGAAGGGCGAGGTGAAATCAGGCTTCAAGCCCTTCACGCTCGATCTGTCCTCGATCAAGTATCCGGCGCCAGATGACGAGCTATGGATCAGACATTTGCGGACGGAGCAGGTCGACGTGATCGGGCTCGGTCGAGGCAGCATCGACGAGCAGAGGCTTGAGGATTACGTCGTCAGCGGTCTTATCGACTTCGACGACGTGGCCTATGACGAGCATGCCGATCTTCTTTACGATCTCGCGGAGCAGGTCGTCTCTCATCTGTGCTCCTACCTCTCGGCCGATGATGCACGCAAGGTCCTGCGTCTTCATCAGCGCGAGATCGCACGTTTCGTCCATGCCCAGATGCAGAAGCACTTCTGGCAGGACACAGATGTCGACTATGAGGTCGTCATCACGCGCGGCTTCACCGCGTTGAGGCCCAGCGCCTACACGGCCGCGGCGGGCGAGCAGCCGCTGGACTTCCGCACCTCTCCCGCCGACAAGAGCAACATGTCGAAGTACCTCTTCGGCGGGTTCAGCCGGTGCCTTTACCCGGTTCAGAAATTTCAGTCCGATTCCGAACGCAAACTCGCGGTGATCCTCGAACGCGAGGCGCTGAAGTGGTTCAAGCCGGCCAAGGGGCAGTTCCAGATCTATTACAAGTGGGGAGCGGATAATCCCGAGTACCAGCCGGATTTCGTCGCCGAAACGGGAGATCGGATCTTCATGCTGGAGCCCAAGGCGTCGAACCAGATGACCGACGGCGAAGTGCTGGCCAAGAAGGAAGTCGCTGTCCGATGGTGCCAGCAGGCCAGCGCGCACGCGCGCAATTTTGGCGGCAAGCCGTGGACCTACGTGCTGATCCCGCACGACGCCATAGCCGAGAACATGACGCTTGAGGGGTTGGCCAAACAGTATGGGGATGGGAAATGAGCATCCCCGACTATCAATCCCTCATGCTCCCGGTCCTGGAGGTAGCCGCCAAGGCCGAAACCTCCGTGCCACTGGCCGAAGCTGAGATTGCGACGAAATTCAGTCTCTCGGATGAAGAGCGCGAGCAGATGCTGCCGAGCGGCAAACAGCGCGTTCTCCACAACCGCATCCATTGGGCAAAATTCTATCTGACGAAGGCTGGACTGCTCGAAAGCCCTAGGCGCGGACGCTTTGCAATAACTCCGGCTGGGCAGCAGGTGCTGGCCAATCCGCCCGCGAGCCTCGATACCAAGTATCTGCTTGCGATCCCGGCGTTTCGCGACTTCTACCGGGGTGGGGACGATTCCGAGGCGGTCACCGCGGCTGCTGAAGTAGAGCCTCCGTCCGCGACGCCTGAGGAGGTGGTCGAAGCCGCATACAAAGCTGTCGGTCGCGTCCGTCAAGGTGGTGTAATTTCGGCTGTGGCCGTGGGCCATCGTCAGGCGGCTTTGGCGGTGATGTGTAGGGGCTGATTTTCCTCCTCGATCATGGGTTGGTTGAGTTCGGCCATGCCTT
>NZ_JBEUDS010000041.1:0-13361 GCF_041060555.1 Parapedomonas caeni
TGCAAACTCCACCATAACGATGAACCCGGTGGCCACCAGCGACGCCGCATTCCGGGGTGGGGCATGCCCCACCCCGGAATACACCATCGCCTACACCGGAAATTACACCACGAGCGCGGACGCTAACAAAATTGCGGCCGCGCCCCTGATCGGGCGCGGCCGCTTGGTGTCGGCTCCGGTGCGCCCGCCGCTCGGGCAGAGCGGGGGCGCTTGGAGGCGTGTCAAGAGAGGGCGTCGCACCATGCCGGTTCAACAGGTGTTTACCGATCCCGTGAGCAGGGTCGCCGTTGGCGATAAGCACGCACCAAGCGGCCGGGATCTTCCACCGTGGCGCTGACATGCCCCGCCGTCCATCTAGGGCGGCGCGCTGCCGGACTGCCGCATCATGTCAGTGTGGCAGAGTTCAGGCGATGAGAGCGGACACGGTTTGAGCTGGTCCGGCCGGATAGGCGGCATGGGTTTGGCAGTGCGGGGTCGCCACAGCATTCCATCCTCGCATCGGCGCGACCGCATGGCCTCTCGATTGGCTTGATCTAACCGGGGCCGGCTTCGCCTTGCTCGGCCTGGCGCAACGCCGCCGCGCGGCTTTTTTCCGCCGCCTTCGGCTTTGCATCGCGAAACAAAAAAGCCGCGCGTCGCCATCCTCCGCTGTGCTCCGGCCGCAAGCGGTGCGCGTCCGATCATCCCCGCTTCACCGATCGCCATCGAGGCCGCGGCAGTCGCGGTCCGAAAGCGAAAGGAACTTCGACATGGCGATCATCGGCACCTTCACCCAGGCGGACAACGGCACCTTCACCGGCACCATCACCTCCGCGACTCTCAAACTCAAGGCGACTCTCCGCCCCATCGACATCGAAGGCGACAAGGCGCCCAACTACCGACTCCTGGTCGGGACGGTCGAATGCGGCGCAGGTTGGAAGAAGACCAGCCGCCAAGAGCGCGACTACATCTCGGTCAAGTTCGACGATCCGACCTTCCCGGCGCCGATCTACGCCACCCTGTCCGAGACCGACACCGCTGGCGAATACGCGCTCATCTGGTCTCGCTGACCCCCAACGGCGCCCCCGCTCCACCTGAGCGGGGGCGCCTTGTCATGCCTCTTCTGGGCCATGAGAGACGGACGGGCTGGAGGCCCGGCATCGTCTGTGAGGTGCTTGGGGCGCTGCCCCCAGCGCCCTTCGGAGCGGCTTCCGCCCAGCTTCCTCCACGCGCGAGCGCGTTCCGTGCAGCCGGTTCCCCGCGAAGCCGCCCACTCCGGTTGCACCCCCGGTCTCGCCGACGGGCAGGGTTTCAGCGCGGCGCTCCGCTGCGCGGAAACCCAAGCCCAAAGGAGGCCAAAATGCACTACCAGCTTGCCACTCGGTTCGGTCGCAACGCCCATCAGATCAGCGGCCGGGAGCCGCTCGATAACGAGGCGCTGTATCGGCACGTCCCGTCAATCTTCGCCCGCGAGGCGCACGACAGCCGTTCGGATCGCTATGTCTATGTCCCCACCATCGACATCGTAGAGGGGCTGCGTCGGGAAGGATGGTCGCCGTTCTTCGCGGTCCAGTCCGTTCCGCGCGACGGCAGCCGCCACGGCCACGCCAAGCACATGCTGCGCCTGCGCCGGGATGACGGCATCGGCAAGCCCGAGGCCGCAGAAGTCATCATCGTGAACAGCCATGACGGGACCAGTGCCTATCAGATGTTCGCCGGGATGCTGCGTTTCGTCTGCACCAACAGCATGATCGCGGGCGAGCGGTTTGAGGAGGTGCGCGTTCCCCATAAGGGCAACATCGAGCACGATATCATCGAAGGCGTTTACACCGTCGCCGAGGACTTCCCCCGGCTGATCGACGCCAGCGAGTCGATGAAGGCGATCCAGCTTTCGCCGGATGAGCAGCGCTTGCTCGGCGAGGTTAGCCTTGTTGCTCGCTATGGCGACGACGAAAGCCCGATTCGGCCCGAGCAGATCATTGAGCCGCGCCGCCGCGAGGATGTAGACCGCAGCCTGTGGACCACATTCAACGTCATTCAGGAGAATGTCGTTCGTGGCGGGTTGCATGGCCGCAAGCGCAATGCGGAGGGCCGTATCCGCCGCGTGCAAACCCGCGCCATCAACGGCATCGACCAGAACGTGACGCTTAATCGCGCGCTCTGGACGCTGGCTGAGGGGATGCAGCGCCTCAAGGCCGCCTGACTGTTCCCCGCCGCAGGGCCGGAGTTCCGGCCCTGCGGTTTTGCCGCTTGCGCGCCGATCCGCTGCGCCGGATCGGCAGCGGCCGCGCGTCCCAAAGGTCCGCGCGGCCGCATGGGCGCGCTCACCGGGCTGGCGCCCGGCTCGCGGTGGGTAGTGGTAAAATCCCCAGCGCTGCCTTAAAAGGGCGATGGGCTGCTACGCGGCAGCCTGGGGTGTGGAAACCCCACGTTTAGCGGTTCGGCACCGGCCGTAACGGTGCCGCAATCCTTGACCACGCGGTCGGGGAGCCTGTGACGTATGTCCAGGCGCTCCGGTGCTAAAGGTCACAGGAACCGTCTAAACGCGGTTTTCCAACTCCCCGATCAGGGTTCAGGAGCTGTTTGCGGGGGCGCACCGCAAACCAGCAGCCCCTGTGAGTGTGCAGTAGGCAATGCAGATTCCGCGCGCAATTATGCCTGGCAAGCACGTCGAAAATGCTCGGCATTGTCCTATTGGTTAACGCGGACGGGAAGCCAAGGGCATGGTGGTCAAGATGAGATTCGATGATCGGGCGCCCGATTCACCACAACTCACCAGCTATGACGAAGGTCATCTGGCAGATTATCTGCGCTTGCTCGACGCCGACGCCGATGGGGCCGATTGGCGCGAGGCTGCGAGGCTGATCTTCGGCATCGACACGACCGCCGAGCCGGATCGCGCGAAGACGATGCACGACTCTCACTTGGCCCGCGCGCGGTGGATGACTGAGGTTGGCTACGCTCATCTGCTCGGCTGTCAGCGCCCGCTAAACTGTTAAGATTTAACTCCAATCTGGATCGAGTTCCGGGGGTAATTGCTCCGCTCGCACGGCATGGTTGTGCGCGATCTTCGCCCTAGCAAACGTCAGTGGCGACCGGGATGTTCGGTGCTCCGAAATCCGCGCGAGGCGCGGTGGGGAGGATGCAATGCCGACGCCGCCTGGGCGTCGCCAGCGACGCGCCGGCGGAATGTCCGACGCGCTCGGGCGCGCCGATCTAGCCGCGGAGTTCTTGCGGCGGAACCGCACCTACCGCGCCGAACATACGCAGATGCAAGAGCGCATCGACGAGGGCGCCGTCGCGAAGAACGCCGCCGAATTGGCGTTCGCGCGGCGCTGGGGGTTATCCTTTCGCCACGGCGCCGGATGACCTCTCGGAGCCGGTCGTCTGGCGCCCGGAGCTGACCGCTGTCACGGTCATTCTCGACGCTGCGCCGGAGGGATTCAAGACCGCCGCTCCGGTCGATCCTCGCGCACTCGGGGCGCTGCTCGCCGACCTGGCCGGGATTGAAGGCCGCCACGTCATCGTCGCCGACGCGGCCGGCGAGCATCGACTCTGGCTGCGCGATGCGACCCCCGGCCGGCCGCTCGCGGCCATCATCCCGCTTGACAAGGATTTCCCCACCCGGATCGCCAGCTTGCTGCGTTTCCACCGCCGTCTGCTCGGCCGCGCTGCCGGGCCGCTGCCGCGCGGCTGGCCGCTTACCGCCTACCGGCTCGCCCGGCTCGACCTGATGCTCCGCGCGCTCGACCTGCGTGATGCCGGAGCAACCTATCGCGAGATCGCCGCCGAGCTGGGGCGTGACGACGCGAACAAACTATCCGCGAGCGACTGGAAGATGTCGGCCTCGCGCTCGTTCGTCGTGCGGCTGGTCCGCGACGGCATCGCCATGATGAACGGCGACTACCGCAAGCTGCTCCGCATCCGCTGATCCCCTCCCCGCTGCCACCCCGCGCGTGGGGGGGGTCACATCCGCGTAGCCGCACATCTTCATACCCCACCCAGCCGCCTCCGTTCTGACAATTACGCCTCCTGCCGCCACCGCCCGCAGGAGTCGTCACTTGTCCGATACGCCCACCAACCTGCCGCCCCGCTTCCTGCGCACGCCGGAAGCCGCCCGCTTCCTCGGCCTCTCAGGCCGCACCCTTGAAAAGCACCGTTATTTCGGCACCGGCCCGGCCTACCGCCGGATCGGGGGCCGGGTGGTCTATTCGGTCGATGACCTGCGCGCCTGGGCCGATATCGGCATCAAGCATTCGACCTCCGATCCGGGGCAGGACGACCTCATGCCGCGCGCGGATTCGGCCATCGCCCGGAGCCGGCGATGACCGTCCCGCCGTCGCCCATGCGCCACCGCCAGCCGTCCGATGACGGCATGACTCGCGTCGAACTGACGTGGATCGAGAAGCGGATTGAGCACTGGATCAGGTTCGGCCGCGTCGCCGTTGACGAGATCGTCGATCGCCGCCGCCGCATCGTCCGCTTCCGCCCCGGCGCCATCTTCGCGTTCGTCCGCTGGGCGGCGAACGACTACGGCACGGTAAGCTCGCGCATCGACATCGTGCGCGCGGTCGGCGCGGGCGAGCCGTTCACGACACTGCCATTCGTGCGGCCGGGCGGCGACATCCTGCTCAAGATCGAGGGCTGGCCCAAGGTCAGCCAGGTGCTCGCCGCGATCGACGCGGCCGAGGCGGCCGGCGTCGATCCGTGCGACGCCGCACCCGATCATTGGCGACACGTCGCCAACCGCATCGCCGCCGGACATCAGCCGCGCCCCTATACGCTGGAGCGCCATCGCGCCTGGCTCAAACGCCGAGAGATCGAAGGATGACGCCCCGTGGATGGACCATCGCGACGGCTTCCGCCGCGTCGGTGTTCGCCGTGTCGTTCACTGCCGTCGCGATATTCGACCCGCTGCCGCGCGTCATCTGGAACGCCAGCGCCAGCGCACCGCTCGGCCTCTACCGGATAGAGCCCGACCGCGATCCCGCCGTCGGCACGCTGGTCGCCGTTACGCCGCCCGCGCCGCTGGCGCGGTGGCTGGCCGAGCGCAGCTATCTTGGTGAGCGTGTGCCGTTGTTGAAGCATGTCGCGGCCAAGCCGGGGCAGTTTGTGTGCCGGATCGGCGCCGTCGTGAGCGTCGATGCCCGGCCGGTCGCCGTTGCCCTGGCGCGTGACGGACGAGGCCGCTCGCTCCCCGTCTGGCAGGGCTGCCGCACGCTGCGCGGCAGCGAGCTGCTGATGCTCAACCCCGATCACGCGGACAGTATGGACGGCCGCTATTTCGGCCCGCTGCCGGCCTCGACCGTGCTCGGCCGCGCCGTCCCGATCCTCACCCGCGACACCCCCAACGCGTCGCTCGTGTGGCGCTGAACCCGCTCATCCCT
Source organism: Parapedomonas caeni (assembly GCF_041060555.1). Lineage (NCBI taxonomy): Bacteria > Pseudomonadati > Pseudomonadota > Alphaproteobacteria > Sphingomonadales > Sphingosinicellaceae > Parapedomonas > Parapedomonas caeni. The sequence continues at coordinate 5,367 of NZ_JBEUDS010000041.1, forward strand.
GCCAACCCAAAGGAGAGTCCCATGCAGATCGGCAGCTTCTTCCGCACCGCCAACGGTTACGAAGGCATCATCGAGACCGCGACGCTCGACATTCGCATCTCGATCGTTCCGGCCGAGCCGAGCGACGCCGACAATGCGCCGAACTGGCGCATTCATCGCGGCGACGGCGGCGAAGGCCCAGAGATCGGCGCGGGCTGGAACGAGACCGGCGAACGCGCCGGCGATTACGTCTCGCTGCGCATCGACGATCCCGCCTTAGCCCAGCCGCTCCGTGCCGCGCTGTTCCAGACCACGGGCGACACGTCGGCCTGGTCGCTGCGCTGGAACCGCCAACCGAAGTCGCGCGAGCAGGACTGATCCGGTGCGCTTTTCCATCATCCCTTTGTTCGCGGGAAAGCCGTCTCATCCCTCCGTCCCGCTCGGTCGCAGACCGGCCGGGGCGCGCAGCGGAGGTCAAAGGCGGCCGCAGGCCGGCGCGGCGCGCGCACCCTTGAGCGTAGCGAGCACGCTGGCAGGCTGGCGGCGGAGCGGAGTCGGATCGGCGGTGGCGTTGGCCGTCGCGCTGATGTCCGGCGGCGCTGCGCCGGTCGCGGCAACGGCGCAGGATTTGCCGGCCGCACGATCGGCGGCGGCTCATCCATATGCCGGTCATGTCGCCGAGGCCGCGCGGCGATTCGGCATCCCCGAAGGGTGGATATGGGCGGTGATGCGCGTCGAGAGCGGCGGCAACTCCCGCGCCGTTTCGCGTGCGGGTGCGATGGGATTGATGCAGATCATGCCCGCGACCTGGGCCGATCTTCGCGCGCGATATGGCCTCGGCGCTGACCCGTTCGACGTGCGAGACAACATCATGGCGGGCGCGGCCTATCTGCACGCGATGCACGACCGCTACGGCAACGCGAGCGCGATGCTGGCAGCCTATAATGCCGGGCCGGGCCGCTACGACGATTACCTGTCGCGCGGCCGTCCGCTGCCGCCCGAGACGGTCGGCTACCTAGCTCAGCTCAGCGCCGTTGTCGGCCCATCGGGCGCTGCGGAGATGGCGGTGAGCGCACCGCCTGATCCGTTCGCCTGGCGCCGCGCCGCGCTGTTCGTCCGCACCGCGAGCGCCCCGTCCGAAGCCGTTTCCGTGCAGTCAGATGGCGAGGAGCCCGCGTCGGAGCTGCCAGCCGATGGGCCGACATCCGGTGACGTTCGCTCCGCAGCTTCGCCTTCGAATGAGCCGGAGGACACGCTGTTCGTGCCCCGCGCCCGCGCGGGCCGACTGCAATGATTTGCGCGCTATCCCCATCATCCGTCCCGAGCAGGAAAGTGGCTGGGGAGGGAGAAAACGACAGGGACAGACGAGGGCAAGATATAAGCCGCACCCCGCTTCGCCGAAAAGCCAAGGCTTTTCCGTGGCTTCACGCGGGGGCGTCGGTCGGCGCGCGTGCCGCGCGGAAGGGAAAAGCAAGCAAAATCAACGTCTCGGATGGCACCACGGGCCATTTACGGCCGAAAGCGGCCCGGCCGTGAGCGAGGACAACGAGTTTCGCATCCGGCCCGGCAAGGCCAAGCGCGGCAAGGCGCAAGGCCGCAACGCCCGTGGCCTGGTGGCCGAGGTGCTGCGCGTCGCAGCGATCCACAGCGGCGGCCGGCGCACCGGGGGCGGCCCGCGCCGAGGTGGCCAATCCAGTTTCGGCCGGGGACGCACCGCGTTTGCCCGCAGCCGGCTATTCGGTTCGGGCCGCCGAGTGATGGTGAAGGCGCTGCCCGTGAGCCATCGCAGTCGCGGCGGCCGGCGCATGGCGCCGCTGTCCGCGCACGTCGCCTATTTGAAGCGCGAAGGCGTCACCCGCGACGGTTCGCCGACGCGCATGTTCGACGCCGAGTCCGACCGGGCCGATGACCGTGCCTTCGCCGATCGGTGCAAGGACGACCGGCATCATTTCCGCATCATCGTATCGCCCGAGGATGCGGGCGAGCTGACCGACCTGCGCGAATATACCCGCGACCTCGTGCGCCAGATGGAAGCGGACCTGGGGACGCGGCTCGATTGGGTCGCGGTCGATCACTGGAACACGGACAACCCGCACGTCCATCTGCTCGTGCGCGGCGTCACAGACCAGGGCGCCGATCTCGTCATGGCGCGCGACTATATCAGCCACGGCCTGCGCTCGCGCGCCGAGGAGCTTGCCTTCGCCGAGCTGGGGCCGAAGCCTGAGCATGAAATCCAGCGCGCGCTTGACCGCGAAGTGACTGCCGAGCGCTGGACGCGGCTCGATACCGAGATCGGCCGCGCGGCCGACGAGCTGGGCGTCATCGACCTGCGAACCGAGCGGCCCGGCCCGGATGATCCGCGCCTCCGCCGGCTGATGGTCGGCCGTTTGCAACACCTTGAGACGATGGGGCTCGCCGCCGAGGGCGAGCCGGGCCAATGGGCGGTCGCCGAGGGCGCGCAGGCGAAGTTGCGCGAGCTGGCCGCGCGCGGCGACATCATCCGCACCATCGGCCAGGCGCTCAAGGATCAGGGGCAAGATCGGCCGCTCGACAGCTATGTCGTGGTGAGCGGTGCGCCGGAGAAGCCGATCGTCGGCCGGCTCATCGACAAGGGTTTGCACGATGAGCTGACCGGCACCGCCTATGCCGTGATCGACGGCACGGACGGCCGCACGCATCATGTCCGCTTACCCGGTATCGAGGCGCTGGAGCACAGCCCCAAGCTCGGCGGCATCGTCGAGTTGCGCGCGATCGGCAAGCCGGGCGAGGAGCGGCCGACGCTCATCCTGGCAACGCGGTCGGACCTCGATCTCGCCGCGCAGATCAAGGCGCCCGGCGCGACCTGGCTGGACCACCGCCTGATCGAGCGCGGCGCCGGGGTCGCGGACGGCGGGTTCGGCGCCGAGGTGCGCCGGGCGATGGACACCCGCGCCGACCACCTCGTCAAGGGAGGGCTCGCGCGCCGGTTCGGCGAACGGACGGTATTCGAGCGCGGTCTGATCGATACGCTGCGGCGGCGCGAGCTGGACTCAGTTGGCGCAAGGATCGCGGGCGAGACCGGGCTGACCTATCGGCCGACGCAGGCCGGCGAGAAGATCGCCGGTGTCGTGCGCCAGCGCCTCGGACTAGCGTCCGGCCGTTTCGCCATGATCGACGACGGCCTCGGCTTCCGCCTCGTGCCCTGGGCCAGCGCCCTCGAACAGCAGCTCGGACGCCAAGTCTCCGGCGTCATCCGCGACGGCGGCGGGCTCGACCTGATGATGGGCCGCAAGCGCGGCCTCGGCCTCTAGCCAGCGCAGGGAGACAAGCATGTCCGCGACGAAAATCCTATGGGGCCAAGTCATCACCGTGTTCATGATCGTGCTCGCCGGCGTATGGGGCGCGACGCAGTGGACCGCCGCCGCGCTCGCCTATCAGCCCGAGCTTGGGCCACCGTGGTTCATTGCCTTTGGCTGGCGCATCTATCCGCCGCCGGCCTTCTTCTGGTGGTGGTTCTCGTTCGACGCATACGCGCCAGCCATCTTCAAGATCGGCGCGTTCATCGCCGCGTCGGGCGGGTTCGTGTCGATCGCCGTCGCCATCGCCATGTCGGTTTGGCGCGCCCGCGAGCTGAAGAACGCCGAGACCTACGGCTCGGCGCGCTGGGCGAGCGAGAAGGAAGTCCGCGCCGCCGGGCTGCTCGGCGCCGATGGCGTTGTGCTGGGAAGGCTTGGCCGTGACTATCTGCGCCACGATGGCCCCGAGCATGTGCTGTGCTTTGCGCCGACCCGTTCGGGCAAGGGCGTCGGACTGGTCATACCGTCGCTGCTGACCTGGCCGGGCTCCGCGATCGTCCACGACATCAAGGGCGAGAACTGGCAGCTCACCGCCGGCTTCCGCTCGCGGCATGGCCGAGTGCTGCTGTTCGATCCGACCAACGCCGCGTCGGCCGCCTACAACCCGTTACTCGAAGTGCGGCGCGGCCAGTGGGAGGTGCGCGACGTGCAGAACGTCGCCGACGTGCTGGTCGATCCCGAAGGCAGTCTCGAGCGCCGGAACCATTGGGAGAAAACATCGCACTCGCTGCTGGTCGGCGCGATCCTGCACGTCCTCTACGCCGAGCCGGACAAAACCCTCGCCGGGGTGGCCTCGTTCCTCACCGATCCGTCGCGCACGATCGAGCAGACACTTGCGGCGATGATGGCGACGCCGCACCTGGGCGAAGCCGGCGTGCATCCCGTCGTCGCCAGCGCAGCACGCGAGCTGCTGAACAAGTCGGACAACGAGCGATCGGGCGTGCTCAGCACCGCCATGTCGTTCCTCGGGCTCTACCGCGATCCTATCGTCGCGCAGGTCACGCGGGCGTGCCAATGGCGCATATCGGATCTGGTGGAGGGCGAGCGGCCGGCGACGCTCTATCTGGTCGTGCCGCCCAGCGACATCTCGCGCACCAAGCCGCTCATCCGCCTCATCCTCAACCAGATCGGGCGCCGGTTGACCGAGGAACTGACCCCGAAGGGCAACCGCCATCGCGTGCTCTTGATGCTCGACGAGTTTCCCGCGCTCGGCCGGCTCGACTTCTTCGAGTCCGCACTGGCGTTCATGGCGGGTTATCGCCTCAAGGCGTTCCTGATCGCGCAATCGCTCAATCAGATCGAGAAGGCATACGGGCCGAACAACGCGATCCTCGACAACTGCCATGTCCGTGTGAGCTTCGCCACCAACGACGAGCGAACAGCCAAGCGCGTATCGGACGCGCTCGGCACCGCGACCGAGATGCGCGCGATGAAGAACTATGCCGGCCATCGCCTGTCGCCGTGGCTCGGGCATCTGATGGTGTCGCGATCCGAGACCGCCCGCCAGCTCCTCACCCCCGGCGAGGTCATGCAGCTCCCGCCAGACGATGAGATCGTGATGGTAGCAGGCGTCCACCCGATCCGGGCGAAGAAGGCGCGCTACTTTCAGGACCGCCCCTTGTCCGAGCGGATCATGGATACGCCCAAGCCGATCGCAAGCGCGGCACGTCCCGATGACTGGACCGGCCGCGCCGCCGCCGCCGACCCGGCCGACGTGGCGCGGATCGTGCGGGCGCAGGAGGACGCGGCCAATGGCGGCCTGCGCCGCGAGCCCGAACTGCCCGAGCATGTCGCCATCGCGCCCGAGACATCGCCGCCGCCGGCGCAGGAGTTTGCGATCGTCGATGACGAGCAGGACGACGCGGCCCGGCAGGCGGCCGTGCGTCGCCGGATGCAGGGCCTCGCGCGGCAGGCGTCGCTCGACCCCGGCGACGGCATCGAACTGTAGGAGGTATCGATGCGAACCCGGCTCAACGTCTATTTCCCGCCCGCGCTCGCCAAGCAGGTTGACGAGTTGGCGATCCGGCGGCGCATCTCGCGCTCGGCGATCGTGGAGGCGGCGGTCGCGTCCTATCTGTCGCCTGACGGCGCCGACCGAATGGAGGCGGCATTCGCCCGTAGGCTAGATCGGCTGTCGCGACAGGTGCAGCGGTTGGAGCGCAACACGGGCCTCTCGACCGAAGCACTGGCGCTGTTCGTCCGATTTTGGCTGTCGGTGACGCCGCCGTTGCCCGACGAAGACCAAGCCGCGGCGCAGGTCAAAGGTCGCAAGCGCTACGAAGGCTTTATCGAGACGCTCGGTCGTCGCTTCGCCAGCGGCAAGAGCTTGCTCGACGAGATTCCCGAAGACGTATGGCCAAAAGCGGCAAGTGATTCGGAGTAAGTAGCGCCGCGACTAGGCGCTGAGGCGGAAGGCCGATCCGCACTCCGTAAGTATCTGCCGCCGCCTCTACTACGCCGCCAGCTTACTGTTGCTCACGGCCCGTTTCTGCCTCTCTTGATGTGCCCCGACAGCCGGGCGGCGGTTCGCCCGGCTCATTTGAGGGGCCGATCCTTGACCGTCCATCCCATCCGTTCCGAGGCCAAGACGCGCGGCGCGCGGATGCTGCGCACCGCGCTCGGGCCTTCGATCGCGGCCTGGCTGGACGACCCCGCCGTCATCGAAGTGATGCTCAATCCGGACGGCCGGCTATGGCTGGACCGGCTCGGCGAGGGGATCAGCGACACCGGCGAGCTGCTGAGTGCGGCGGACGGCGAACGTATCGTCCGCCTGGTCGCGCACCATGTCGGCGTCGAGGTCCATGCACGATCACCGCGCGTCTCCGCCGAGCTGCCCGAAGGCGGCGAGCGGTTCGAGGGGCTGTTGCCGCCCGTCGTCGCCGCGCCGGCCTTCGCGATCCGCAAACCCGCCGTCGCTGTGTTCACGCTCGACGACTATGCGGCCGCTGGGATCATGTCGGCGGTCGATGCCGAGGCGCTGCGCCACGGCGTCCAAACCCGCGCCAATATCCTCGTCGCAGGCGGCACGGGCGCGGGCAAGACTACGCTGGTCAACGCGCTGCTCGCCGAGGTGGCGAAGACCACCGATCGCATCGTCCTAATCGAAGACACGCGCGAGCTGCAATGCGCCGCGCCCAACCTCGTCGCCATGCGGACCAAGGACGGCGTGGTGTCGCTGTCCGAGCTGGTCCGCTCGTCGCTGCGCCTGCGGCCGGATCGCATCCCCATCGGCGAGGTGCGCGGAGCGGAAGCGCTCGACCTCATCAAAGCCTGGGGCACCGGCCATCCCGGCGGCGTCGGCACGATTCACGCCGGCACCTCGCTCGGCGCGCTCCGCCGCATGGAGCAGCTCATCCAGGAGGCCGTCGTCACGGTCCCGCGCGCGCTGATCGCCGAGACCATCGACCTGATCGCCGTGCTGGTCCGGGACGCCCACGGGCGCCGGCTGACCGAGCTGGCCCGCGTCAGCGGGCTCGACCCGGCCACCGGCGATTACCGACTCACTCCGCTTTCCACCACCCAACCGGGAGACCTGCCATGATCCATGCCCTTCGGCGTGGCGCACGCCGCGCCATGCTCGCCGCCACCGCCAGCGTGACCGCGCTCACCGTCTCGGCCCCGGCCCATGCGGGCGGATCGTCGATGCCGTGGGAAGCGCCGCTGCAATCCATCCTCGAATCGATCGAGGGGCCGGTGGCGAAGATCGTCGCGGTCATCATCATTATCGTGACCGGCCTGACCCTGGCGTTCGGCGATACGTCGGGCGGCTTCCGCCGCCTGATCCAGATCGTGTTCGGCCTCAGCATCGCGTTTGCGGCCAGTTCGTTCTTCCTCAGCTTCTTCAGCTTCGGCGGCGGAGCGCTGATCGCGTGACCGGCGCGGGCGATCCTGTCGAGCCGATCCCCGGCTATTTCGCGCCGGTCCACCGGGCGCTGACCGAGCCGATCCTGCTCGGCGGCGCACCGCGGTCGCTCGCTATCGTCAACGGCACGCTGGCGGGCGCGATCGGTCTCGGCCTGCGCCTCTGGATCGCCGGCCTGGTCATCTGGGCCATCGGCCATGCGATCTCGGTCTGGGCGGCGCGGCGCGACCCGCAGTTCGTCGATGTCGCCCGTCGCCACCTCCGTTTCCCGACATGGATGCAGCCATGATGAGCTTGCGCGAATACCGCCACAAGGCGGCGCACCTCGCCGACTTCCTTCCCTGGGCCGCTCTGGTCGGCGAAGGCCTCGTTCTCAACAAGGACGGGTCGTTCCAGCGCACCGCCCGTTTCCGCGGCCCCGATCTCGATAGCGCCACGCCTGCCGAGCTGGTCGCCACCACGGCGCGGCTCAACAACGCGCTGCGGCGTCTCGGCTCGGGCTGGGCGATCTTCGTCGAGGCGCAGCGCAGTCCCGCTCTCGACTACCCCGATTCCGATTTTCCCGATCCGGTCTCGGCGCTGGTCGATATGGAGCGGCGCGAACAGTTTCGCGAGGAGGGCGCGCATTTCGAGAGCCGCTATTATCTGACGCTCTTATGGATGCCGCCGGCCGAGGAAGCCGCGCGCGCCGAGTTAGCGTCCGCGCTCGTGGTGTAATTTCCGGTGTAGGCGATGGTGTATTCCGGGGTGGGGCATGCCCCACCCCGGAATGCGGCGTCGCTGGTGGCCACCGGGTTCATCGTTATGGTGGAGTTTGCA
>NZ_JBEUDS010000042.1:0-13071 GCF_041060555.1 Parapedomonas caeni
GCGGATGAAAAGCCCATCAAAACCAGCGCAAAAAGGACAATCTGTCCGCACAAACGGTCATCCTGTAGGCATCATGCCGCACCGCGGCCAATCAAGTCGCCAAAATCACGGTTGTTGCGGGTGTCCAGGTAGGTGATTATTTTATCTAACACATCCTTGTATTGGTAATCGGCGTGTATGCGGTATGCATCTGGTTTGACTTCAAGTATCGCAGCCTCAGAAATTAAATCGGCTCGCGCCTCCCATAGATGACGCAAGAGATCATCGGTCATTTTCTGATCGCAGTAGGTATTTCGATATACGGGGAGATCTATCAGTGGCGGAATTGCCGCTTTTTCGTTTAGTAATTTATCAGTCATATCACGATATCCAAATTTAGATTGTTTTATTATTATAGAGACAATTTATATAACTAATATATATCGATTATACTTTCATTTTATCTTCAAAATCGCAAGAAGAAATTGGTTTTCTATAAAATCACGTCACTCGAAGGAAATTTCTGTTTTCTAAGGCCCTATTGGCTTGTTGAATTTTCCACGCAACGAAGCCGGCTTTGGTGATGATGGTGATGCGCTTGGGGGCGATGTAGGCTTCGGCGGTGCTGGCGGTAGTGGTTTTGGCGCTGGCGGTGGTGTGGGCGCTGCAAGAAACTTCGACCTAAATCCCGTGCGCGCAAGAAGTGCGCGAAGGCCGCGCGCGCGGCGGTTTTTCACGCTGCGCTTCTTCGCCGGATTCATGAAACGCGAGAGCACGCGGCGCACGGTCGGTATGAACGTGGGCACAAGCTCTGGCGGGTCTTCAAAACCTTCACTGTCTTTCGCGGTCGCGCTCGTGTCCGGCTGCTCTGACACCGGCGACGATGCAGCATCCAGATGTAAGAAGCGCGAAACGGCGGCGGATATCGCCGCCACGTCGGGAAGCCAGCCGAACAGCCCTTCGGCGGCGGCTGCGCCCTGCTGACCTGTGGCAACCTTTTTCTTCTTTTTCTTGCGGCCCGGTTCTGGTTGCAGGAAACGCGAGCCGCTTACTTTGCTGGCCTTGGCGGCGGTTCCGCCGCGCGCCCCTCCTGTTGTTGCCGCTCCGCCTCGCGGCGGTCTTCTTCGACCTGCGCGAGCAATCGCGCCGCGCGGGCTGAATCTTCCGCGTAGCGGACACGGTCCCGCGCAAACCCCGCCTGTTGATCGCGCCGCTGCTGGTCGTGGCGCTCTTTCAGTTCCTCGATATGTTCGGCCCGATCCTGCCGGATGAGTGTGCGAAGGTCGGCGCGCTCTATGGCCTGCCGCTCGCGCAGGTGTTTCCATGCGGTGTCGCGCTCAAAGCGTTTCTCCGCGCCGCGCCCCGGATTGAGGCGGTTTTGCAGGGCTTCGATATATCCCTCGATGCCGGACAATTTTCCGTCGCGGATGAAGCGCTCGCGCTCGGCCTGCTGCTGGCGGCGCAGGCCGTCCATCTTATCCCGCGCCTCAAGAACGAGCACATGCCGGAGCTGGCGCAATTCGGCATGATGCCACTTGGCCAGTTTCTCGGCCTCGGCCTGTTCGCGCGCGGCCAATGCCGCCGCGACGGCGGGCGCGAGTTCCGGTGCGCCGGAATCCTGCTCCTGCGCGTCCGGCATCTCGCCCTGCGCCTCCGGCGCTGGCGCGAGATCTTCGACGGGCGGGCGCTGCATCTCGAATGCAGGCGGCTCGGCATCCTTCTGCCGCTCGCGCTGCTGGGCTTTGGCCTCGCTGGCTGTGGGGAGAATATCGCGGTCCACAACCGCCATGAAGGCCCGCACCTCGGCGGCCTTCATTTTGAGTTCGCGGCTCAGGCTGTAAACGCTGCCCTCCGGCCCGACGAGTACGAAGTCCTTGCTGTCGCCCCGCGCCAGCACATAGCCCGCATCTTCCACGGCGACCTTGAACGCCATGCCGCTGTCACAGGATGATTTGAGCGCCGCGAACTGCGCCCGCCGGTCTTGGGTAGAAAGGCCGCTGCGTTCGGCCTGTTGGTGCTCCGCATGACTAACATCCGCGCGCGGGAACTCCGGCTGCTTGGCGCGGTCGCGCTTGGCGTGTTTGCCCGGCACATGCTCATGACCGAACTCGCGTTCCAGTTTCAGGCTGGCGCGCTCATGGGCGAGATAGTTGTTGCTATCCGAGCGCATGGTCATGGTTTCGAGGTCGGTGCGCGCCCAGACGATATGGATGTGCTGGCGGCCTTTCTTTTCGTGCAGGACGACGGCGCGGGGCTGGCCGTCCAGCCCAAGTTCTTGTTCCAAAACCTCGACAGCACGCGCCCATTGCTGGGGCGTCATGTCATAGCGGGCGTCGGGGTCGATGTTGACGTGATAGAGGCCCTTCTTGCCGCGTGTGCCCTCCGAGAGGGTCTGCCAATCGCGGAAGGTCGCGGCCAGGTCATCAAGGCCGGAGTGCAGTTCCAGCACCTCCATGCGCTCGTTGGTGTCGGTGCGCTGAAGGTGGGCGGCAAGCTGGCGGGGTCCGGCGCGTGAGCCTCCTTTGATAATCATGTCGCCGCCTCACGGTTTTGGCGGCGGGATGAACTTGGACAATCCCGCAGGCGGGATAGACTCCGGCGGTGCCGGTGCCGTTGCCGGTATTGGAGCCGGTGCGGATGTCGCCGCTGGCGCGCGATCCGGCTCCTTGCCGAGCGCGTCATAGATGAGGCTGCGGATGTGCGCGAAGTCGGCCAGCGCTTCCCGCAGGTCCGGCAGGACGGTTTCCGGCTCGCCGCCTGTATGCAGGTAGCGGGCAATCTGGTTCAGATTGCTGCCGGTCTTGCCAAGGTGGCCGAGGATTTGACGCAGCGCAGCACTGTCGGCAGGGATGCGCCGCTGCGCGCGGGGACCGGCTTCGCCGATGAGCGCCGCACGGGCGAAGGCGGCGGCGGCCATGCCCGCCCTGTCGGCGCGGGCGAGAAAAGCCGACTTTTCGTCGGGCGTGACGCGGGCATAGATGGTGGCGGTGCGTTGCCGCCGTTCCGACTTGCGCCGCCCGGAAGGGCTGTGCTCTGAGCCGCTATCGCTCAAGCGCATCTCCTTTCTGCCGGACGTGTCCGGCGGGGTCGAGGGCGTTCTCCCTCGTCAGGGTGCAGGGGCATGAAAGCCGCCTGCGCGTCGTCCAGAGCGCGCAAGCTCTGGCCGTGGGTGCCGGGACGCGGAAGTCTCCGGCGAGTGGTCGAGGGGTGCGATAACCCCTTGTCTGGTTCCAAGGACGACGTGCCTTGGTGGGGTCCGGGGGCAAAGCCCCGGTCATGGGTCGCAGGGAGCACGAAGGCTCCCCGCACGGGTGCAGGGGTGTGAAACCCCTTGCTCGGGAGGGATGCAACGGGAGGGCGAAGCGCCTTCCTTGCCAAGCCAGCACCTTCAGGTGCGGGGTGCGGACGGTCAGTCCGCACATGGCTTGCACACTCTCCTAAGCCATAACTTAGGATAGCACGGGACGTGCTGGGGTGTGGGGTAGCGAGCGCTTGCGGCAAGGCGGGATATCGCCGTCTGCATACAATCGTATGCGACTCGCTCAGCGCGGGTTGAAGCGCAGCATAGCACGAAGGCGGGCAGTGCGGCGATGCTTTCATCCCGCGCGGCCCTCGTCGCCGCCGCCCGTGGCGAGCACGTCGCGGGCCTCGTTGAGCATCTGCGCGAAACGGGCCGAGCCGCCGGTGTCGGGATGCACCTTCTGCATCAGCCGCTTCCATGCGGCCCGCACCTCAGCGGCGGTCGCGCCTTCCGAAAGGCCGAGAAGATCGAGCGCTTCCGCGCGCGTCATTTTGCCGTTGGGTTTTGCGGCGCGCTGACGCGCGCCGCCGGACTGGCGGCCCCCGTGACCGTTTCTTTGGCCGCCGTCCGATTTGCCGCCCCGCACAAAATATGGGTTGTCGTCGTAGGCTAAGGGCGGCTCCCAATAGAGGTGCGGATAGGCGCTGGCGAGGGGCGCGAAGGCGTTGGGCAGCCGCCAGTAATCGACCGGACGCACGTAGTGCGGGCGGTCGGCGGGATTCAGGACAATCGCCACGTCACGGCCCAAGGCCAGCACCTCGTCGGGCATGAGCAGCGGGCGGCCTGTTTCTCCGTAGTTGAGGTTTTCGCTGTGCCCGCCGCCGCCGGGGCCGAAGTTCTGGCCCTCGCCATGGCCGACCGTCTGCACGGTCACTTTGCCCAAGGTTTCGGACAGGTAATTGGCGCTTTCAAGGTCGTTGACGTTGCAAAACCATTTGTAGGCGCAGTTCGAGAGGATGGTGCCCGCCGCCGCGCCGTAGAGGTCTTTGAGCTGGTCGAGGCCCTGCACGATGAGGGTGAAGTCGATGCCGTAACCCGACATGGTGGCGATATCGCGGGGCAAATCCTCGATGCGGCCAAGCGCCGGAAACTCGTCCATCAATATCATGCAGCGGTGCGGCGGACGCCCGCCGAGCGGATAGCGTTTGAAGGTGTGCATGGCCGCCGTGGTCATGAGCCGGAGCCATGTGCGCTGCGTGTCGATGCGGTCGGGTGGTATCACCAGATAGACCGTCACGGCCTCGCGGATGAGGTCGGCCATGTCGAAGGATGATTGGGCGGTCGCGGCCTTCACCTGCGGGTCGGAGAGGAATTTCGTGGCCTCCGACAGATTGGACATGATGCCGCTGTAAGTCTCTTGCGCCAAATCTAGATACGGGCTGACCATCTCCCGTATCGCCCCGCCGAAGGCGCTGCTGGCCGCCATCGGCACCAGAAACCTCTCCGTGAAATCCCTCCGGCTCAGGCTCACAATCTCCCGCGCACGGGCGAGCGTCTTTTGCTCGCCCGGCTGGTCGGTGATCCACAAGAGCACGGCGGTCAGCACATTGGCGGCGCTGCCCTGCCAATAGCGGTCTTTGTCGCCGGGGGTCGTTGGACAGACCGCCGCAGCAAGCGCCTGCGCCACCGCGACGGCGTTAGGGTCGTCGCGCACTAGCACGTCCAGCGGATTGAAGGTCGCGGGCGCAAGGCCACGCTCTTTGAACGTCTCCGCCAGTTCGCCCCACGGGTTGATGACGTGGACGGCGCTATTGAGGGTGCCGCGCCGGATGCGCGCCGTGATGGCGGCGTTCTCGCCCTTGGGGTCGATGACGATGGCCGAGCCGCCATAGCGCAGGAGCGTCGGCACGATAACGCGGGTGCCTTTGCCCGTGCGGGTGCGCGCGACAATCAGCGTATGGTGTTCCGGCGTCGAGAGCACGGGCGCGCCCGCCTGCTGCTCGATGGGGATGGCTGAAAGCTCTGGCGCGCTGCTCTTGCCGAAAAACACGCCCCGATGGCCGTCATATGCGTCGGCAAGGCGGTCGCGTACCTCCGCATAGCGGGCTGAGCCGTAATTGTCGGAAAGGGCGGGTCTTGGCTTCGGTTTGCGCCGTTTGTCCTTCACGAGCCAAATCAGCCCGACGACGCCCAAGAGGACGGCCAGTGGGGCGAACAGGCTGGAAAACAGACTGCCGAGAAAGCCGACGCTGTCTCGGAACAGGCCCACGGCCATGTCCTTGCCAATCCCCGCAAGCCCGGTGACGTAGTTCCAAGGGGTCGGTTCTTTGGGCGGGTCGTATCGCGCTCTGAGCGCCGCCATGCGCGCGCGGGCGATGTTATCGGCGGCGCTGCTCAGCATGAGGTCTTGGCCCGTGCCGATGCCCTGCCATTTGCGGCGCAAGGTATCTTCTGCCGCTTGCAGTTCAGCGGCGCGGCTGCGCCATGCCGCCGCGTCAATCTCGCCTGCCTTGCGGCGATACTCGCCCTCCGCAAGCTCCACGCGGATATCGGCCAGCAACGCCGCGTCGCGGTCAAAGACGCGCTGCTGCGCGGGCGGGAGCACCAGCCCGCGCGGCTCGCCGCCCTGCCGGAATATCGGGTTATCCTTCTGCCAGCTTGGCGCGGATTCTTGCGCGGCGGCGGACAACGGCGACGCGGCAAGCGCCAACGATAAGGCGACGGCCCGCAAGGGCTTCGTCGCCGCGCGCATCAGAACGGCCCTCCTTCAGCGGGCGGAGTCCTGTCCGCCCCGTCGCCGGTCGGCACCGCCAGTTCCGGCGCGCCTTCGGCGGCGCAGAGGTCGTTCCAGAGTTCCGCATAGTGCGGATGGCTGGTCGGGTCGGTTACGATGGTATGCAGCAGATTTTCGAGGTGATTGCTGACGATCTGCGCGAGCACGCGCGACGGCGGCGCGGGATTCCGCCCGACTCGGGCCGAATCGAGTTTTTCGATGTGCGCGAGAAGCGCGAGCAATCCCGGTTGCACCTCCACGGTCACGGACGCGGCCTCGCCCGCGTCATTCATCGCGGCAGAAAGCACGTCTTCCAAGCTGCATACATCCGTATGCGCGGCGAAGAGGGATTTGATATGGGCGAGCTTCGGGTGCGGCGGCGCGTCGGGCGTATTGCCTGCGCCATTTTCCCAAGCGCTGAGCGCTTCATCTGCGGTTGGTGCGCTCGGGTTGTCCTCTGGCATGGTGCCCCCTCAGTAAACATACGTCTGTATGTTTGTGCGGAGCGGCAAGCCGCCTCGGCACATCTTTGCAATGTCCTGCCTCATGGACAGGACATTGCAGATGTACTTGCGCACAAACGTCTTTCCCCTTCACAATCTAAAGAGACAGGGGGCGCGTCAAGCTTACCACAGAGAACGCGCAAGCGAAGATGCGCTGGCAATGCCGCGCACGAAAAGCGCCCCCGGATTGGGGGAGACGTGAAATGGCTGTCCTGCGGCACTGATTTCATCGTGGCGGACGTGATCCGCTGGCGCGAGCCGGTCTGGAAACCCCAGCCGCGCCATTCCAAGAAAAGGCCGGTCATCACCGGCCACCGCGTCATCACGGGCCAAGTCGTCAAGATTGACCGTGGCGGCTGGGTGCATATCGAAGTGACGGCTTGCTCGGTCGAGCCTGCGCCGCAATGGCTGCGCCCGCTCTATCCGCTCAAACGCGGCGAAGCGATACGCCGCCAGCGCGGGAAAATCGGCCAAGGCAAGATAGTCCGTCTGCTGTGGAGCGATGAAACCGCCCGCGCCGCCATTGTCGGCTCGCGCTTCGTGAAGGTGTGAAGCCGCGAGGGCGCGGCAATGCCGCGCCCCGCCGCAGGTCGGCCTACCACCACGAATCATAGAATACGGTCTTGCCCTCGGCGATGGCCGCACGAGCGGTGGCGATGAACATCAGGTCATCTTCGCTTTCGCTGCCGTCGGATTCGCCGAAGAAGAAACCGCTGGTTGGCGGCAAATGCCCTGCGCGCACATCTGCTTCCAGACGGTCGAGGTCTTCCGCCGTCAGAGCGAGCGTGATGCAGTTGAACGTATCCGCGCCGCCCTTCTCGAAGTAGAGGCTTTCCATCCAGCCGTGCAGGTTCGGATGCTTGCGCCAGTAGTGGATTTCAGCGGCATCTTCGACCTTGAAGCCGAAGGGCGTTGCCGGTTTCTCGCGGGTCACAAGTGCATACATATCCAGTCCCATTTTGTTGCTCCTTTTGATTGGTGTTGTTCGTCCCGAAGGACGCGGCACCTCGGAGCGGCGGGACCAAGCTGCTGCCGTCATGGGCAACACGGCCCGAAGGGGTGGTGCGGGCAGCCCATTGACGGCAAAGCGCCCGACGCCAGGAACGCGGCATGACTGAGGGCGGAACAACACCGCAGGAGCAAACGCGGCGGTGGATGTGCCGTTGTGCCGGAAGCCGGACACGGCCCACGCGTCGCAGGTTATGTAAAGCGTGTCTTTACAGGCAACGATCCGTCCGATAGGCTGAAAGCCGATTCAAGGGGCAATTCAACCGGATACCGCACATGCCAAATCAGGCCGATGTTCGGCTAAAGGAACCCGCCCATCCGGGCGGCTTCGTGAAGCATGAAGTGCTGAAACCGCACGGCCTGTCCGTGACGGATGCCGCCGAAGTGCTCGGCGTCACACGGCCTGCGCTGTCGGCGCTGCTCAACGAGCGGGCGCATCTATCGCCGGAAATGGCGCTCCGGATCGAGAAGGCGTTTGGCATCTCCATGGAAACGCTGATGCGAATGCAAAACAGCTACGACATCGCCCAAGCGCGCAAGCGGGCGGGAGACATTAAAGTCGAGCGATATTCAGGACTGAACACGAAGGGGCGGGCATGACGGAGCTGAGTTTCAAGGGCAAAGAGTTTGTCTACAACCACCATCTGGCGGTGCCCTTCCGCCCGCTCGTGCCCGACGAAACCAAAGGCATTGGCCCCGTCGCGCTCGACGGCAATCTCGTCATACACGGCGACAACCTGCATGCGTTGAAGGCTCTGCTTCCGCTTTACGCTGGCAAGGTGGACTGCATCTTCATCGACCCGCCGTACAACACTGGCAACGAAGGCTGGTGCTACAATGATAACGTCAATGCTCCGATGATCCGGGAGTGGCTGGAAGCCAACCCGATTGGCATCGAGGATGGGCTCCGCCATGACAAATGGTGCGCCATGATGTGGCCGCGCTTACGCCTTCTACACGAACTTTTGGCCGATGACGGAAGTATCTGGATAACTATCGATGACAATGAGGCCCATCGTCTTAAATTGATGATGGATGAGGTTTTTGGAAAAGAAAACTTTTTAGCCAATTTTGTTTGGCAGTCAAAAGATACGCCCGGAAACAATAGCTCCGGTATCGCTGAGACTCATAATCATGTTATTGCCTTTCGAAAATCAGAGGACTTTTCTCCAGATCTTTTGGAGAGAAACGAAGATCAGATTGCGAACTACACTAACCCCGATGACGACCCTCGCGGGGATTGGCTGGCCGCGCCGCTGACGCGCGCAGAGCATCGGGATCGAGACTACTACGCCCTGACCAATAAAGCAGGACGAAAGGTTTTTCCTCCGAAAGGTAGTAGTTGGCGGAGGCCACCCACAAAAATGAAATGGCTAGAAACTGATAAGCGCATTTGGTGGGGCAAGAACGGTGACGCTGATTTTCCGATGGAGAAGAAGTTTCTAAAAGAAGCAAAGCCGGGCGTAGTGAACCAAACATGGTGGCCATATACATTTGCGGGCAGCACCCGAAACGCAGGTGCAGAATTGAAAGAGCTGTTTGAGGGTGAGAAGCCGTTCGAGACCCCCAAGCCGCGACAACTCATTGAACGTATCTTGGAACTTTCTTGCGGACCGGATGCCATAGTTCTCGATTCCTTTGCAGGTTCGGGTACGACGGCGCACGCCGTGCTAGCAGCAAACGAGAAAGACGACGGCAACCGTCGCTTCATCCTCGTGGAAATGGAAAACTATGCAGACCGGCTGACCGCGGAGCGCATCCGACGCGTCATTAAGGGCTATGATTTCAAGGGAACGCAGAAGACAGAACTGCTGCGGGAGCGGCTGAACTGGCGGACGCTCAGCAATAGCGGCGATTTGGTGCACAAGGTTGAAGCTATCGAAAACCTGCACGGCCACGAATATGACCGGATCAAGAAGGAAGTGAAAGACGGCGAATTGATCGTCACCGGCGAAAAGACGGTGGCGGAGCGCGCCGAAGGTCTTGGCGGTAGCTTCACCTATTGCACGCTCGGTGATCCCGTCGAGCTGGACAAGGTCCTCAGCGGTAAAACCCTACCGCCCTATGCCGGTCTCGGCGCAGCGCTGTTCCACATGGCGACCAATCACGCGCTCGATCCCGCCGCCGTACGGGAGGATGACTTCTATCTCGGCGCGACAGAAGGCCAACACGTCTGGCTGATTTACAAGCCCGATCTCGACTGGCTGAAATCGCCTGAGGCCGCGCTAACACTGGCGCGCGCCAAGGCGTTCGCTGCGTCCGATCCGGGCAAGCGGCACCTCGTTTTCGCTCCGGCGCGCTTTGTGAGCCAAAAGATGCTGGCGGAACACAACGTCCCTGTGGAGTTTGTTCCGCTGCCCTTCGCGCTCTACCGGATAGATCGGAGCTGATGCATGTATCGCCAGCTCGACTATCAAGACCGCGTACTCTCGACGCTTGACGCCTATCTCGACCTCTTGAAGGAAAAGAAGGTGCGCGCGGACAAGGTGGCGGCGCTTGCGGCGCAAGACCCCGACCTCGGCCTCGCCATACCGGACTTCGCAAAAGAGGCTTGGGAAGCGCTGAAAGCGGCAGGTAAACTGCCCGCTTCCCGCGCGGCCATTCCGTTCTCGCCTCGCATCGACGGCTGCGAGCGCCCTGTGCCCAATGCGGTGCTAAAAGTGCCGACAGGCGGCGGCAAGACGTGGCTCGCCGTCTCCGCCGTATCGCGGGTGATGGGCCGTTATCTCGACCGCAACACCGGCTTCGTCCTGTGGATCGTGCCGAACGAGGCGATTTACACGCAGACGCTCAAGCACCTGAAAGATCGTCAGCATCCCTATCGCCAAGCGCTCGACCGCGCGGCGGCGGGGCGCGTGAAGATCATGGAGAAGACCGACCGGCTCGATGCGCGGGACGTGGAAACCAACCTCTGCGTCATGTTGCTGATGCTGCAATCCGCGAACCGCGAGACGCAGGATTCCCTGAAGATGTTTCAGGACCGGGGCGATGTGCACGGCTTCTTCCCGCCAGAAGGAGAACAACAGGCGCATCAGGCCGCCATCGACCGCACGCCGAACCTCTCCGCCTATACGGGTATGTTCCCGATGGTGAAGGATTCCCTCGGGAACGCGCTTCGGGTCATCCGCCCTGTGGTCGTTATGGACGAAGGGCACCGTGCTATTTCCGATTTGGCGTTCGGAACGCTCTACGGCTTCAACCCGTGTTTTGTGCTGGAGCTGACGGCCACGCCGCAGGATGTGCAGCCGCGCGGCGGGCGCAATCCGCGTGACGGCCGGTATGCCAACGTGCTGGTGGAAGTCACGGGGCGCGAGCTTGATCGGGAAGGCATGATTAAGATGCCGCTCAATCTCGATCCCCGGCAGGGCAATGACTGGAAGGCGACGCTCAACGCGGCGCTGGCCAAGCTCAACGCTCTTGATGCCGAAGCCCGCCAGTTTCGCGCGGACACAGGCAGGTACATTCGGCCCATCATGCTGATTCAGGTCGAGCGCACAGGCGCAGATCAGCGCGAGAGCGGGCATATCCATGCCGATGACGTGAAGGACTGGCTCCTGACGGCGGGTTTCGATCAGGCGGAAATCGCCATTAAAACCGCGCAGCAGAACGATCTCAACGATCCCGAAAACCAAGAACTTTTGTCGCCCACCAATCGGGTGCGAGCGATCATCACCAAGCAAGCCCTCCAAGAAGGCTGGGATTGTCCCTTCGCCTACGTGCTGTGCAGCCTTGCGGCCAGCGCCAACCTCAAAGCCATGACGCAGCTTGTCGGACGCATCCTCCGACAGCCCGGCGCGCTCAAGACGGGCGTTGATGCGCTCGACGAGTGCCACGTCATTACCCATCATGCCGACACCGCCACGGTGGTCGGCGCGATCAAAGACGGCTTGGAACAGGATGGCCTCGGCGATCTGGTTTTGCGTGTGACACAGGACGACAAGAGCGCGTCGGGGAAAGTCTCCCGCAGCATCAAGCGCCGTCCGGCCTTCGCGACGACGGAAATCTATCTGCCAAAGGTCATGGTCGTGGATGGCGAGGATGCTCGCGACCTCGATTACGAAACCGATGTTCTCTCGGCTATCGACTGGCGCGGCTTTGATCCGCAAGAAATCGCCGAACGCATTCCCGAAAATGCGCAAGCAGCAGAAAGCCAGCTACAGCGCATCAGTCTCTCGGAGGACGGCGATGAGCTGTTCGTCGGCGAAACGGTTGCCGCGAACACGGAAATCCTCGCCTTTGATCCGGCGCATGCCGTCCGGATGATCTCTGATATCGTGCCCAATCCCTTCGTAGGGCGCGAGATTGTCGGCGCGACGATGGCTGCCCTTCGGGCGCGGGGCTTCGATGACGCCAAGCTCGGGCAACTATCGAGCCTGATTGCGGAAGAGCTTCGCAAGGGCCTCGACACAGCGCGCAACGCGCGCGCCGAAGCCCTATTCAAGGCCGAAGTGGCTGCGGGGCGCATTCAATTCAGGCTGCGGCTCGATGGCCGTAACTGGCGGATGCCATTCAGCGTCGAAACAGCCGAACCCGAGGATGGGCGCCAGCTCCTGAACCGTGCGGGCGGCCCGCTCGAAAAGAGCCTGTTCGCGCCGATCTATGAGAACGATCTGGACAGCGATGGCGAGCGTGATGTCGCCGTCTATCTCGACGGGGAAAAGACGCTAGCGTGGTGGCACCGCAATGTCGCGCGAACGCAATACGGCATCCAAGGGTGGAGGAAGGCCAAAATCTATCCGGATTTCATCTTCGCCGTGCAGCGCGACGGCGAGGAAAAGAGGATCACGGTTCTCGAAACCAAGGGCGACCAACTCGACAATCTCGATACGGCCTACAAGCGCGAAGCACTCGCGTTTCTTTCGGACCACTTCCGTTGGGACGAGGCCACGCCGGTTGGCGAGCTAGAACTGGTCAACAACGGCGAGACTGTTGAAGGCACCTTGATTCTGATGAGCGAGTGGAAAGCGAAACTGCCCGCGTATCTGTGACGGGTGGTATTGGGGGGCGCATGAAGGGAAAGAATTACTCTGTTGGCTCGGTGTGGCGGCGGTGGGACCCCCATATTCACACACCCGGAACCATATTTAACGATAATTATAGGACAGGGGATACGGGATGGGAGGATTTCCTGTCCCGCATCGAGGGCGCCGACCCAACGATTTCCGCTTTAGGTATCACCGATTACTACGTTCTCGATAGCTACGAAAAAACTTTGGAATTTAAGACCGCAGGGCGG
Source organism: Parapedomonas caeni (assembly GCF_041060555.1). Taxonomy (NCBI): domain Bacteria; kingdom Pseudomonadati; phylum Pseudomonadota; class Alphaproteobacteria; order Sphingomonadales; family Sphingosinicellaceae; genus Parapedomonas; species Parapedomonas caeni. Next base: position 12,741 of record NZ_JBEUDS010000042.1, read on the forward strand.
CTTCCAAACGTAGACCTTCTTTTTCCGAACGTGGAGCTTCGCCTTGGCGTCGGTACGGTCCGAAGCAGCCCCATCAATATTCACTTGCTGATTTCTCCGGATGACGATGATCACGTTGTTCAGATTAAGCGCTTCCTAGGCGAACTGAGTTTTCGCGCTTATGATGAGGTTTTCCGTTGCAGTCCTGAAGATTTGAAGAGCCTTGGTCGCGTCCGTCAAGGTGGTGTAATTTCGGCTGTGGCCGTGGGCCATCGTCAGGCGGCTTTGGCGGTGATGTGTAGGGGCTGATTTTCCTCCTCGATCATGGGTTGGTTGAGTTCGGCCATGCCTT
>NZ_JBEUDS010000043.1:0-12267 GCF_041060555.1 Parapedomonas caeni
AAGGCATGGCCGAACTCAACCAACCCATGATCGAGGAGGAAAATCAGCCCCTACACATCACCGCCAAAGCCGCCTGACGATGGCCCACGGCCACAGCCGAAATTACACCACCTTGACGGACGCGACCGCCTCGCCTGCCAGTCGGCAGGGAAACCCATGGCCGCCAGATCCCCGGTCGGGTGCGTCTGGACATGCGCCGCGATATCCGCCCACCAGGTCGAGGCCGGCGCCACCGTCCGCACGACATGGCCGATCATGGTCAGGCCGTTGTAGAGCTTTGCCGGCGCCTGGCGCGCCGCCTGATCCAGCGACTGCCGCAAGGCCTCCGGCTTGTCGCCCAGCTTCGGCGGCGCCAGGAAGCCCCGGTTCCACAGCCGGCCGTGGTGGGCGCAGATGTTGCGCACGTCGGTGACGTGCCGGATCAGCGGCACGAGGACGGTTTCCGGCAAGCCCAACGGCTGGGCGATGCGGTTGCGCAGGCTTCGATCAGCCAGGTTGGAATACCAGCGCGACAGGTGGCCGAACGACATCATCTCGGCCACCATCCACACCGGTGGCAGCGCCGGGTCGTCATAACGGTCACGATAATGCTTGATGTAGGTCTCGCGTGACACCCCCACTTCAGCCGCCAGTTTGGCCAGGCTGCTGTGGAATTCATCCCGTTTGCTGTAGAGGCTGGCATTGAGATAGGCATGGCCGCCCCCAAGCTGACCCAGCTGATAGGCCCAGCTGCCGCGCAGTGCCACCTCGACATGCTCCGTCCCTCGCATGACGAGACGACGCAGAAGGCGATCAAAATCGTACAGCGCGGTGACGTCCTCGAAGCGGGTACCGTCCCGAAAGCGCGGGCCAAGCTGTTCCTTCGGGTGTTCAAAATAGAGCCAATAGGCACTCAGCCGGTAATAGCTGACATGGCGCAACCAGAATGCGGCGGCCGCTTCATCGTCGACACGCATGCCCTTGGCGCGCAGATGGCCGATCTGCTCCGGCAGAGTGAGCGCGGCCTTGGCATAGGACCGCGTCACGCGGCGCGCCCCAAGGTCGCCGCGGTCGTCAGTCCCCCTGCCTTCGCTTGAGCCTGAAAACAAAAGACCCGCCCAGTGTGCATGTCCCGAGAGACAGAGGCCGGGCGGGTGCGATCAATATGCACATAGTGCGCATAGCTGAACAAATCAATAAGCCTGACCCGTGGCTCAACCGATCGTTGAGATCGGCCGGGCGCGGCGCGGATGGTGGGGCATGGCACGGGCGGGCATGGCGGGAGCGACCACTCCCTACCGCCCTTCCCCAATCGCCGGCACAATAACGGACCGCCTGTCATGACGGCATGATAACAACCCCGGCGGGCGCGTCCATAGCCGTTTTCGCGCAACCAGACAGCGCAGGCGCCACCCGCGCGCGGCACCAGGGGGCACCTTGATCCGCCGCCCACCTCGCGCGAACCGGCGAGCCGGCCGCTGTTTCACCGCTGTTACCCCTCGCCAGGCGCGTTTCAGGCGCGTGTTGGGGGTGTTTCGCGCGGCATTTCACCGTGATCTGGCGCGTTTTTTCGATGATGGATGGTGTTTTGCGGGTGGAATCGCGGGGTTCACCGCCCCGAACACTCGTTTTCGCGGCCATTTTCACCCCTTTTGCGGCCGTTGCACGGGTGTTGTGCCGGGGGTGTTCCCCCCCCTGCCCGCGTCACGACAGGATGGCCGGGGACTGGCGACATGGCCCGAAGGATTGCTTTTTACCCGTCATTGATGTATAAAACCTACATCGCCCGTGTCCGCCGGTTGTTGCCGGCCGGCGCGGGCGGTGGGTCCGGGGTCGTGCGAGCCCGCCGGACGCGCTGTAACCTGTTGTTTTCTCGTGGCTCTTTGTTATCGTCGGCTCACCCCTCGCCCGTCGGCGCGGGGCCTCTCGCCCGGCGGACCGGACGGTTCGTGCGGCGGCGGTGGCCGTGCGTCCGCCCCCTGCCATCGGGAGGCCGTTCGCCCGCGAACAACGATTGCGAACAACGCCTTCAGGCGAAATCACCAACACGCTGAAAATGCGGCACAATTTCCCGGTCGACCCTGTCCGGCGCCCCTAGTCGGCGAACACCACCGTCTTGCGGCCGTTGAGCATCACCCGGTCATCGAGGTGATAGCGGATGGCGCGCGCCAGCACCCGGCGCTCGATGTCGCGGCCCTTGCGCACCAGATCCTCCGGCTTGTCGGCGTGGCTGATGCGCTCGACGTCCTGCTCGATGATCGGGCCTTCGTCGAGGTCCGAGGTCACGTAATGCGCGGTGGCGCCGATGATCTTCACCCCGCGCGCGTGCGCCTGGTGGTAGGGCCTGGCGCCCTTGAAGCTGGGCAGGAAGCTGTGGTGGATGTTGATGCAGCGGCCCGACAGCGCCGCCGACAGCTGGTCCGACAGGATCTGCATGTAGCGGGCCAGCACCACCAGATCGGTGCCGGTATCGTGCACCAGCCGCAGGATTTCAGCCTCCTGAGCGGCCTTGTTGTCCTTGCCCGCCGTGTCCTTGCCTACCGGCAGATAGTGGAACGGAATGCCGTCGAAATCGAGGTGGGCGTAGGTCTCGCGCGGGTGGTTGGCGACAATGGCCGCGATGTCCATCTCCAGCTCGCCGATGCGCCAGCGGTACAGCAGGTCGGCCAGGCAGTGGTCGAACTTCGAGACCAGGATCATCACCCGGCGGCGCTGGCGGCGGTCGCGCAGCGTCCAGGTCATGGCGAACCGGTCGGCAACCTCGGCGAACTCGGCGGTCAGGGCGTCGCGCCCGCGCAGGTCGCCCACCGGGTTGAACAGCACCCGCATGAAGAAGCGATCGCTCTCCATGTCGTCGAACTGCTCCGCCTCGAAGATGTTGCAGTCATGCTGGAACAGGAAGGTCGCCACCGCCGCCACGATGCCGGGGCGGTTGGGGCACGAAAGGGTGAGCGCGTAGGTTTCGGTCGTCATGGCCGCCTGCCTTTAGCATCAACGGGTTAAAATTCATCGGCAAAAGTGTCGCCGGTCAGGGCAGGCCCGAGCGGGTCTCCCCGGCGGCGGCCGGCGCCAGCACATCGATGCCCGCCGCCGCGCCCGCGCTCACCAGCGCGTGCCACAGGCTGGCGGCGAAGGTCGAGAAGCAGGCGATGTCATAGACGGGATCGTCCGCCACCTGCCACAACGCCACGCTGAGCTGGGCCATGCGGGTCAGCACCACGTCACCGGGGCGGAAAACGTCCGGGTGGAGGTCGATGCCGGCGAGCTTGGCCAACGTCGCCCGCGCCGCCGGTCCGGCCAGCCGCAGCACCGTCCGCCCGTCCGACTGGTCGGCGACCGAGGCCCGCCCCGCCAGCGCGCGCGCCAGCCCCGGCACGAAGCCCGGCGCCACCCCCGCCGCTGTACCGCCCTCGGCCAGCAACAGCCACTGGCGCGGCCCGGCCCACACGGCGGTGACGCCCTCGGCCGCGACCCAGCGCGGCGTGTCCGGCAGGTCGAGCCCGTCGAGACCGAGCCCGTCGAGACCGAGCCGGTCGACGCCGGCGCGCGCGATCACCGTCGCCAGCGCCAGGCCCCGGCGCTCCCGCAGCACCAGCCCCGCCGGCCCGTCGGCGCGGCCGAGCCGGCCCGGCACCGCGAGGTCCGCCAGCGGCGAGGTGGCGACTAGGGGGAACAGCGGCTCAGACACGCAGGCGGACTCCTTCCGGGTCGACAAAGCAGGGCGCGCAGACCTCCAGCAGCAGCTCGGGCCCGCCGCGCACCGGATCGACGGCGCGCACCCGCTCGCCCAGCCGGTCCGGCCCGCCGGCCAGCAGGCCGAGCCCGATCCACTGGCCGAGGCTCGGCGAGAACGCCACCGAGGTGACGTAGCCGGCGTCGTGGGCGGCATCCGCCGGGTCGGCGAGCGCCACCAGATGGGCACCCGCGCGCAACCGGGCGGCGGGGTCCAGTGGCCGCAACCCGACCAGGCGGGGGCGCGCCGGATCGGTCAGCGCCGGCCGCTCGGCCATGCGCCGGCCGATGAAGTCCTTGGTCTTCGAGAGCATCCGCCCCAGCCCGAGGTCGGTGGCGGTGGTCTGGCCGGAGAGTTCGGCACCGGCGGCGTGCCCCTTCTCGATGCGCATCACGCCCAGCGCCTCGGTGCCGTAGGGGCAGATGCCGAAGTCGGCGCCAGCGGCCATGATCGCCGCCGCCACCGCCTCGCCATAGCGGGCCGGCACCGCCAGCTCATAGGCCAGCTCGCCGGAGAAGGAGATGCGGAACAGCCGGGCCGGCAGGCCGCCGCCAATGGTGAGCTCGGCCGCGCCCATATAGGGGAAGGCCTCGTTGGCGAGATCGAACGGTGCGTCGACCAGGCGGGCCAGCGTCTCGCGCGACCGTGGCCCGGCGACGGCGAACTGCGCCCACTGGTCGGTGACCGAGGCCAGCTGCACGTCCAGCGTCGGCCACAGCACCTGATGGCAGTATTCCAGATGCTGGAACACCCGCGCGGCATTGGCGGTGGTGGTGGTGAGGATGAAATGGTCCGCCGCCAGCCGGGCGGTGGTGCCATCGTCCATCACGAAGCCGTCCTCGCGCAGCATCACGCCATAACGGGCGCGACCGACCGCGAGTGACGCCCAGCCGTTGATGTAGACGCGCTCCAGAAACGCGGCCGCGTCGGCGCCCTGCACGTCGATCTTGCCGAGCGTGGACACGTCACACAGGCCGACGCTGGAGCGCACCGTCGTCACCTCCCGGCTCACCGTCGTCAGCCAGTCCGTCTCGCCGGCGCGCGGGAAATACTGCGCCCGCAACCACTGGCCGGCCTCGACGAACACCGCGCCCTGGCGCACCGCCCAGCCGTGCGCCGCCGGCAGCCGGGTCGGGCGGAAATCCCGCCCGCGATGCGGCCCGGCCAGCGCCCCGATGGCGACCGGCGCATAGGGTGGCCGCGCCATGGTCAGCCCGACATCGGGGATCGCGGCACCGCGCGCTTCCGCCAGCACCATGAGACCGTTGAGGTTGGCGGTGCGACCCTGGTCGGTCGCCATGCCCAGCGTGGTGTAGCGTTTGACATGCTCCACCGAGCGATAGCCCTCGCGCTCGGCCAGCCGGATGTCGGCGGCGGTCACGTCATGCTGGAAGTCGATGAAGCTCTTGCCCTTGGCCGGCGGTGCCGGCAGGTCGACCAGCGGCGCCAGCCCCTCGCCGGCCGCGCGGCCAACCACGCGCATCCCCGGTGGCGGCGCGCCGGGCAGGAAGCTTTGCAGCACCTCGTCCCAGCGCGGCTTGCCGCCGTGATGATGGGTGAGCGCCAGATTGGGCGTCCAGCCGCCGGAGACCGCCAGCAGATCGCAGCGCAGTGTCACCGTCTGGCCATGGGCGTCAACGACGCGCGCCCCCCGCAGCGCCCGCCCGCCCAGCGCCCGGACCACCCGCGCGCCGATCAGCCGCCGCGCGCCGCTGGCAACGACGCCGGCCTGCACCGCCTCGGCCACCGCGCCACGCGGGTCAACAATCGCCTCGATCGTCACACCGGCCGCATACAGGTCCGCCGCCAGCTGCCAGCCCTCGTCGGTGCTGGTGTAAACCACCGCGCGTCGCCCCGGCACCACACCGAAGCGATGCAGATAGGTCGCGACCGCGCCGGCCAGCATGACGCCGGGCCGGTCGTTGTCGGCGAACGGGATCGGCCGTTCCAGCGCGCCGGCCGCCAGTACGCTCTCATGTGCGATGACCTTCCACAACCGCTGGCGCGGCGTGAACGGCGCCGGCTCGGGCAGATGATCGCTCACCTTCTCCAGCGCGCCATAGACGCCGCCGTCGTAGACCCCGAACACGCTGGTGCGCGGCATCAGTGTCACGCGCGGATTGGCCGCCAGCTCCACCAGCATCGCCGCCAGCGCGTCCGCATCACCGGGTCGGGTAAGAGCGCGCCCGCCCAGGCGCGTGTCCTCGTCCGCGACGATGACGCGCTTGCCTTCGCGGGCCGCCGCCAGTGCCGCGGCAAGGCCGCTGCGGCCGCCGCCGATCACCAGCACGTCACAGAAGGCGTGCGACTTTTCGTAGGCGTCGGGGTCGGCCTCGCCGCTGGCCCGGCCAAGCCCGGCAGCACGCCGGATCAGCGGCTCGTAGAGCGCCTCCCAGGCTTTCGCCGGCCACATGAAGGTCTTGTAGTAGAAGCCGGCGACGAACAGCGGCGACAACAGGCCATTCAACGACAGCAGATCGACCGCCAGCGACGGCCAGCGGTTCTGGCTCGCCGCCTCCAGCCCGTCGTACAGCTCGACGGTGGTGGCCTTGGTGTTGGGCTCGCGACGAGCCCCGGAACGCAGTTCCACCAGCGCATTGGGCTCTTCCGGGCCGGCGGTCAGAATACCGCGCGGCCGGTGATATTTGAACGAGCGGCCGACCAGGCGCACGCCGTTGGCGAGCAACGCCGAGGCCAGCGTATCGCCCGCGAAGCCTTCATAGTCCTGGCCGTCGAAACGAAAGCGCAGCGACTGCCGGCGATCGACCAGCCCACCGGACACGAGGCGGAAAGGCTGCCCGCTCATCGCGCCACCTCCACGCCGATGATTTGGTGGGTGCGGGTGTCCCGCGTCACCACCAGCCACGCATGACAACCGGCGGCGTGATACCAGTGCTCCCGGTGCGCGCCGGCGGGGTTGTCGCGCAGATAAACATAATCCGTCCAGGCCTCGTCGGAGGCGTCATAGGCGGGGCGCTGGCGCGTGGCGTCGCCATGGCAGACGAACTCCTCCGACAATCGGGCACCGCAATGGGGACAGGGGATCAGCATCGCGCGGCCTCAGTGCAGGTTCGGGTGGGCGCCCTGGCCCTTTTCGTCGATCACCGCGCCGCGACCGAAGCGATCGAGCCGGAAAGCGGTGGCGGTCTCGTGCGGCGTATCGGTGGCCAGCAGATGAGCGAAGCTCAGGCCCGAGCCCGGCGTCGCCTTGAAGCCGCCATAGCACCAACCGGCGTTGAGATAGAGGCCGTCGACCGGCGCGCGGTCGATGATCGGCGAACCGTCCATGCTCATGTCCATGATGCCGCCCCAGTGGCGCAGCAGGCGCAGCCGGCCGATCATCGGCATCAGCGCCATGCCGCCCTCGCAGACGTCCTCGATCACCGGCAGATTGCCGCGCTGGGCGTAGCTGTTGTAGCCGTCGATGTCGCCGCCGAACACCAGCCCGCCCTTGTCGGACTGGCTGATGTAGAAATGCCCGGCGCCGAAGGTGACGACGGTGTCGATCAGCGGCTTCACGCCTTCCGACACGAAGGCCTGCAACACATGGCTCTCAATCGGCAGCCGCAGCCCGGCCATCGCCGCCAGCCGCGAGGAATTGCCGGCGACCGCCAGCCCGACCTTGGCGGCACCGATGAACCCGCGCGTCGTCTCGATGCCGACCACCCGGCCCTGTTCAGAACGGATGCCGGTGACCTCGCAGTTCTGGATGATGTCGACGCCCAGCCGGTCGGCGGCGCGGGCATAGCCCCACACCACTGCGTCGTGGCGGGCGGTGCCGCCCCGGCGCTGCAGCAACCCGCCCTGAATGGGGAAGCGGGCATTGTCGAAATCGAGATAGGGCAGCATCCGCTTGACCGCCGCCCGGTCCAGCAGTTCGGCGTCGACGCCATGCAGGCGCATGGCATTGCCGCGCCGGGCATAGGCGTCGCGCTGGGCATCCGAATGATAGAGGTTCAGCACGCCGCGCTGGCTGACCATGGCGTTGTAATTCAGCTCCTGCTCCAACCCTTCCCACAGCTGCATCGACAGTTCGTAGAACGGGATGTTGCCCGGCAGCAGATAGTTGGAGCGGATGATGGTGGTGTTGCGTCCGGCGTTGCCCGAACCGATCCAGCCTTTTTCCACCACCGCCACCCGGCGCACGCCGTAAACGCGCGCCAGATAATAAGCGGTGGCGAGCCCGTGGCCGCCGCCGCCGACGATGACCACGTCGTATTGCGCTTGCGGCGCGGCATCACGCCAGGCCGGCCGCCAATGGCGATGGCCGGTCAGCGCGTTCTTCAGCAGGGAGAAAGCGGAATAACCCATGATCTAGCAGTCCAGCGTCGCCTCGCGTTCCCATCCCGAAAGGTGCCGGGCATAGTCGTTCCATTCGCCGAGTTTCAGCTTGGCGTAAGCCGCCATGAACTCCGGCCCGAACGCCTCGGCGAGCACCGATGACTTCTCGAAGGCGCGCAACGCATCAAGCAGGTTGAGCGGCAACTTCTTGGCGCCGCGCACCTTGTGACCGTCGGTGTACATGTTGATGTCCAGCCGCTTGCCGGGGTCGCGCTTGTTGGCAATGCCGTCGAGCCCCGCCGCCAGCAGGGCCGCCTGCAGCAGATACGGGTTCGCCGAACCGTCGGCCAGCCGGAACTCGAAGCGGCCATCGTCGGGAATGCGGATCATGTGGGTGCGGTTGTTGCCGGTGTAGGTCACGGTGTTGGGCGACCAGGTGGCGCCCGAGAGCGTGACCGGCGCGTTGATCCGCTTGTAGCTGTTGACCGTCGGGTTGGTGAGCGCGGTCAGGCCTTCCGCCGAGTGCATCAGGCCGGCGATGAACTGATAGCCCAGCGGCGACAGCCCGAGTTCGCCTTTGGCATCGCCGAACAGGTTCTTCTTGGTCTTGGTCGACCACAGCGAGACGTGCGCATGGCAGCCGTTGCCGGTGAGATGGGTGAACGGCTTGGGCATGAAAGTCGCCTTCAGGCCGTGCTTTTCCGCCACCGATTTCACCATGAACTTGAAAAAGGCATGGCGGTCGGCGGTAATGAGCGCGCTGTCATACTCCCAGTTCATCTCGAACTGGCCGTTGGCGTCCTCATGATCGTTCTGATAGGGCTTCCAGCCCAGCGCCAGCATGGCGTCGCAGATTTCCGTGATGACATCGTAGCGGCGCATCAGCGCCTGCTGATCGTAGCAGGGCTTGGCCTGCTTGTCGGCGGCGTCCGAAATCATGCTGCCGTCGGCCGAGAGCAGGAAGAACTCGCACTCGACGCCGGACTTCATCTCGAAGCCTTTGTCGGCGGCGGCGACGATCATCCGCTTGAGCACATTGCGCGGCGCGTGCTCCACCAGATCACCATTCATCACCGGGTCGGCGGCGAGCCAGCCGACTTCCGGCTTCCACGGCAATTGAATCAGGCTGTCCGGGTCGGGCACCGCGAACATGTCGGAGTCCGCCGGGCTCATATCGAGCCAGGTGGCAAAGCCGGCGAAGCCCGCGCCGGTTTTCACCATCTCGCCGATCGCGGCGGCCGGCACCAGCTTGGAGCGCTGCACGCCGAACAGGTCGGTGAAGGAGATCAGAAAATATTTGATGCCGCGGTCCTTGGCCGCCTTGGCGAGATCAATCGGCATAATCGGCACCCCCTGCAGTTGGCCTTCGGTCCCTTGCGCTCTCTCGCCGGCCGGTCACCGGTTCCTGTGATTATTTTTTTGCGTCAAAATCCCGTCTTGCCGGGAATCCAGCCGGTGCCGGCCAGCGGCACCTGCGCCATGGCGGCGGCCTCGATGCTCAGCGCCACCAGATCCTCCGGTTCAAGATTATGCACGTGGCTCTTGCCGCAGGCGCGCGCGATGGTCTGCGCCTCCAGCGTCATCACCGCGAGATAATTGGCCAGCCGCCGGCCGGCCGCCACCGGATCGAGCCGGGCGGCGAGCGCGGCATCCTGCGTCGTGATGCCGGCCGGATCGCGGCCCTCGTGCCAGTCGTCATAGGCGCCAGCCGTGGTGCCGAGCTGCTGGTACTCAGCCTCCAACGCCGGATCATTGTCACCCAGCGCCACCAGGGCCGCGGTGCCGATCGACACCGCGTCGGCGCCCAGCGCCAGCGCCTTGGCGACGTCGGCGCCGTTGCGGATGCCGCCGGAGACGATGAGCTGGACCTTACGGTGCATGCCCAGATCCTGCAACGCCTGCACGGCGGGACGGATGGCGGCGAGCGTCGGGATGCCGACATGCTCGATGAACACTTCCTGGGTCGCCGCCGTACCGCCCTGCATGCCGTCGAGCACCACGACATCAGCGCCCGATTTCACCGCCAGCGCGGTATCGTAATAGGGCCGCGTCGCACCGACCTTGACGTAGATCGGCTTCTCCCAGTCGGTGATCTCGCGCAGTTCCTCGATCTTGATCTCCAGATCGTCCGGCCCGGTCCAGTCCGGATGCCGGCAGGCGGAACGCTGGTCGATGCCCTTGGGCAGGGTGCGCATTTCCGCCACCCGGTCGGAGATTTTCTGGCCCAGCAGCATCCCGCCGCCACCGGGCTTGGCACCCTGGCCGATCACCACCTCGATGGCGTCGGCCTTGCGCAGATCGACCGGGTTCATACCGTAACGCGACGGCAGATATTGATAGACCAGCGTCTGCGACTGGCCGCGTTCCTCCGGCGTCATGCCGCCATCACCCGTGGTGGTCGAGGTGCCGGCAAGGGTGGCGCCACGTCCCAGCGCTTCCTTGGCCTGGGCCGACAGCGAACCGAAGCTCATGCCGGCAATGGTGACCGGGATTTTCAGATGAATGGGCTTTTTGGCGAAACGCGTGCCGAGCCAGACGTCGGTGGCGCATTTCTCGCGGTAACCTTCGAGCGGATAGCGCGACACGGACGCACCGAGAAAGACCAGATCGTCGAAATGGGGCACGCGCCGCTTGGCGCCACCGCCACGTATATCGTAGATGCCGGTGGCCGCCGCGCGACGGATTTCCGACAGCGTATAATCGTCGAAGGTCGAAGATTTGCGCGGCGTGGTGTGGGGGATGTTGGCGATGTCCATGATGTCCCCCTCAGTAAGCGGCGGCGTTGTCGACGTGGAAATTGTACAGCGTGCGCCCCGAACCGTAGCGGCGGAAGGCCGTTGTCGGCACGTCGGCGAGATCGGCGGCATCGAGCAGCGCGCGCAACTCGGCGTGATGCTCCTCGCGCATCGGCTTCTCGATACAGTCGGCACCCAGCGATTTCACCGCCCCGCGCACATAGAGGCGGGCCTCGTAGATCGAGTCCCCCAGCGCGTCACCGGCATCCCCCAGCACCACCAGCCGGCCCGCCTGGGCCATGAACGCCGACATCGGGCCGATATTGCCTTTGACCACGATGTCGATGCCCTTCATCGAAATGCCGCAGCGGGCCGACGCGTTGCCGTCGATCACCAACAGCCCGCCGCGCCCGGTGGCGCCGGCCGCCTGGCTGGCGTCACCCTTCACATGCACCCGGCCCGACATCATGTTTTCCGCCACCCCGACGCCGGCCGAACCCGCGACAATGATGGTGGCCCGCTCATTCATGCCGGCACAATAATAGCCGACATGACCGGCGACCTCGACCGTCACCGGCACCGCGACGCCGACCGCCACCGAGTGACGACCGCGCGGGTTGGTGACGGTCCAGTGGGTGTCGGGCGTGTCGAGTGACAGCGCGTGCAGCGCCGCGTTCAGGTCGCGCAGCGGCGTGGTGGCGAGATCGACGCTGGGCATCAGTGGCGCTCCCAGAAATAGACGGTGGCGGGTTCCGGCTCCCACACGCGGGCCTGCTCGATGCCGGGCAGGTCGACCAGCGCGCGATACTCCGAACCGAAGGCGACATAGTCGGGCGTTTCCGCCATCACCGCCGGCTTGCAGGCGATGGGGTCGCGCAGCACGCCAAAGCCGCTCTCGGTGCCGACCACAAAGGTGTAGAAGCCGTCGAGATCGTCCAGCGCCTCTTCCAGCGCACCGCCCAGTGTCGAGCCCTCGCGCATCCGCCAGGTCAGGTAGCCGGCGGCGACTTCGGAATCATTGTCGGTGGCGATGCGCAGGCCCTCGCGCAGCAAGGTGCGGCGCACGCCGTTGTGATTGGACAGCGAACCGTTGTGCACCAGGCACTGGTCGGCGCCAGTGGTGAACGGGTGGGCGCCGCGCGTCGTCACCGCGCTTTCCGTCGCCATGCGGGTGTGGCCGATGCCGTGGGTGCCGCGCATCCGCTCCAGACCGAAGCGCCGGGCCACCTCCGGCGGCAGGCCGACCTCCTTGTAGATTTCCATCCGCCCGCCGGCCGACACCACGTCGAGACCGGGCACCAGCGCCGCCAGTTCGGTACGCACCGCCGTCTCCAGCGCCATCGGCACGCTCAGCACCGCGTGGGTATCGCGCACCACGATCGGCAGCGTCGCGCCCAGCCGGGCGGTCAGTTTGATCCACCCCCATTGAACGGGTCCACCTTGAAGTATGGTTTTGACCATGAAGGAGGACCACAATGGCAAACAAGCGACACAAGCCCGACGAGATCGTCACGAAGCTTCGGCAGGTTGAGGTTTTGC
>NZ_JBEUDS010000044.1:0-10425 GCF_041060555.1 Parapedomonas caeni
AAGGCATGGCCGAACTCAACCAACCCATGATCGAGGAGGAAAATCAGCCCCTACACATCACCGCCAAAGCCGCCTGACGATGGCCCACGGCCACAGCCGAAATTACACCACCTTGACGGACGCGACCTGGTCGTCCGTCTCGACGAGACGCAACCTGCTAACTCGACACTGGCAAGTGGGGCATGAAAGAGGGAGATTTACGCATGCGTGGTGGTCGATTGGTTGGCTCGATCCTGTTGAGCCTGGCTATCAATGGGCAGGCGATTGCCCAGCCGGTCCAGCCCGCCCAACCGGCTCAGCTCCAGCCGGCGCAGTCCGGCTATCTCGTGGTGAGCGGCTGGTACAAGGATCTGGCGGTCCAGCGCGTCTATACCGACGCGATGCGCAAGGTGATCCGCGACTATGGCTATCAGGGCGCCGTTGTGGCTATGCCGGTGGTCAATTCGCGTGTTCTTGAGGGGAACTGGGCGCCGCGCTTCATGATCCTCGCCCGGTTTCCGTCCGAGCAGGACGTGAAGCAGTTCTGGTGGAGCGATGCCTATCAGGAGGTCAAGAAGCTGCGTGTTGGACAGTCGGTGCTCGACGTCGCCGAAATCAACGGGCTGCCCGGTGTCGAGGCGACGTTCGGCCCCGAGAGCGCTTACCTGATTTTCTATGTCCGACTGACCGATCAGGCCCGATTCCTCAAGGAATATGCGCCGGTGGCGCCGGCCGTGGTCACGCGGCATGGCGGCAAGTTCCTGATCCGCGCCGGCCGTGGCGACATCGAGACGCTGGAAGGCGACTGGATGAACGCCAGCATGGTGGTGGTGGAATTTCCCTCGGCGCAAGCGCTGCGGGCGTTCTGGAACAGCGACGATTACCGTCGGCTGTCGGAAATCCGCAAGCAGACCGGTGACTGGTCGGTGGTCGAAATCCTGCCGATGAAACGGTGATCGCGGGTCGCTGTGGTGCGGCATCAATGAAAGAAAGGCCGCCGTCGGCGGTGCGACGGCGGCCATGGTGACGGCCGAAAGGGGTTGGCCGTCCAGTTCAACGGCAAGGTATCAGGGCAGGTATTTGCGGCGCACGGCGCTGGCGGCCTCGATGACGGCGGCCTGGCCCGGCTGGAGATCCTGGCCCGCCATGCCGGCGGCGAACGCCAGATAGGGATCCTCGATGCCGGAGCGCAGGCCCGACATCTGCTCGATCACCGCCAGGCCGCAGAACGGTACGTAATAGGGGCTGTAGCCGCCTTCGTGCGCCATCATCAGGCGGCCGTCGCACAGGTCGGCCGCCGCCGCCATCAGTCTGGCGGTGAGCGCGCGGTAGCCGGCCGAGTGCATCATCATCCGGCCCAGCGGGTCGAAGCCGCTGGCGTCGAAGCCCGAGGCAACGCAGATCAGCTGCGGCTTGAAGGCGTGGAGCGCCGGCAGCACCACCTGGTCGAAGGTCGCCTCATAGGCGCCGACACCCGAACCGGGGGGCAGGGGCACGTTGATGTTGCGGCCCTCGCCGGCGCCGGCGCCGACATCCGGCACCAGGCCGCGACCCTGCGGATACCAGTTGTCCTGATGCGCCGAGATGGTGAGCACGCGCGGGTCTTCATAGAAAGCGGTCTCGGTGCCGTTGCCGTGGTGGACGTCCCAGTCCACCACGGCGATGCGGTCAAGCCCGTGCACCGCCATGGCGTGGCGGATGGCGATGACCAGATTGCCGAAGATGCAGAAGCCGCGCCCCTTGTCGGCGTCGGCATGGTGGCCGGGCGGACGGACCAGCGCATAGGCATTGTCCACCTTGCCGGTGACCACCGCGTCCAGCGCCTCGATGACGCCGCCCGCCGACAGCAGCGCGATCTCGTAGCTGCCCCGGCCGACCTGGGTCAGTTCGCCGGCGTCACCGCCATAGGCGTCGCTCATCGCCTTCACCCGCTCGACATAGTCGGGCGTGTGGAAGCGCAGGATTTCCTCCAGCGTCGCATGGCGCGGCTTGATGCTGGTGAGCTGCTCGGTGATGCCGGCGACATCCAGCAGGTTCTTGAACCGGCGCTTGGTTTCCGGGTGTTCGTTGTGCATGCCGGGCTGCAACGGAAAGCCCGGGAAGATGAAGCCGGCGTGGTTGCCGGTGTCGTGCCACTGGTAAAGCTCGTGATAGACGAGGCCTGTCCTGGTCATGAAATGCTCCCAATGCAAGAAGGGTCCGGGGTCAATCGCGGCTCAGTATTTCAGCCCGAGCGTCAGGCCGTAGGTACGCGGCGGCCCGTAGATGTTGAGCACCCAGCCGAAGGCCGGCAGGTCGTTGACGTAGGTGCGATACTCGGACTTGGTCAGGTTCTTCACCCAGGCGGTCAGCGACCAGCGGTCGCTGGCGTCGGTGAGGCCGAGCTGGGCGTTGACGATCCAGTAGCTGTCCTCCCGGTTCGACGGCGCGTTGATCGCCTCCAGATATTGCGACGACCGGTAGCTGGCGTCCACCGCCACCGAACCGACCAGTGCGTCGCCGATCGGGTGCTCGTAGCGCACGCGCGGGCTGAACGTCCATTTCGGCGAGTTGACCGGTGAGAAGCCCTTGAGGCTGATGCCGCCGCTGCTGATGTCGCTCTTGATCTCGGAGTCGAGCCAGCCGAAGCCGGCGGCAATGTCGAGGCCGGCGACGGGCTGCCAGCGCAGGTCGAGTTCCGCGCCCCAGGTCTCGATGTTGGCGGCGTTGATGGTGACCGGCACCGGCGCGGTGTCGCTGTCGACGTTGATGAAGCCGTCGCGGAAATCGTAGCGGAACACCGCGCCGTTGAGCTGGAGCTGGCGACCGAACCACATCGACTTGAAGCCGCCTTCGTAGGCGGTGATGCTCTCCGGCGACAGCGAGGTGAAGGCGTCCTGCGAGGCGGCGAAGGCGGCGTTGAAGCCGCCGGAGCGGAAGCCGGTCGAGACGTTGGCGTAGAGCATCAGGTCATCGACGGTGTCGCTGGTGAGCACCGGCGACCATTCGACGCCGAGCTTGAACGAGGCGTCCTCGTCCTTGCGGTCGTCGCCGCCGGCGATGGCCGACGAGGTGGCGGTGGTGACCAGGATGTCGGTCGGGCGCTCGCGGCCGCCCAGGCCGGTAATGCCGGTGCCGGCCACGGTGCCACCGTCGATGCGGACCTTCTCCCAGGTGTAGCGCACGCCGGCAATGAGGTTCAGCGTGTCCGTGACGGCGATGTCGTTGTGGAAGAATACGGCAATGGCGTCGAGCTTCTGCCTGTAGTCCGTGAAGTAGCCGGCCGCCGCGCCATTGGCGATGGTGAGATAGTCGCTGTTGCGGAAGCTGTCGTGCTCGTAATAGGCGCCGAGCACATAGTTCCAGCGCTCGTTGCCCTTCGAGGTCAGTCGCAGTTCCTGGCTGAACTGGCTGATGCTGTTGTACCAGTAGACGTCGATGCCGTTGACCGGCGTGCCATCGGAGTCCTCGCGCTGGTTGCGGCGGAAGTCCTCATAGCCGGTGATCGAGGTCAGTGTCGCGTTGCTGAAATCATGCTCGATGCGCACCATGCCGCCAATCGAGCGGTTCTGCGTCTTGTGCGACAGGTTGTTGTTCGAGGTGTAGGGGTCGTCGTCACCGGGGTTGAGGCCATCGGTGCCACGCACGCAGTTGGCCGAGGTGCCGGTGACGGTGCCGGCAAGATAGTCGTCGCAGTAGGCGGGGGTGCCGGCGGCCAGCGAGTCGGGCGTGAAGATGCCGACGCCCTCATAGGGCACCTGCGAGGAACGGTCGCGGCCGTAGTGGAGGGAGGCGAGCACGGTGGTCGCGGCACCCGTCCAGGCGAGCTGGCCGCGCAGGCCGATCTTCTTCTCATAGCCTTCGCGCTCGCCGCGCGTCTGGTTGCGGTAATAACCCTTCGACTGATCGTTGATGAAGCCGGACAGGCGGGCGCTCAGGCCCTCGCCGAGCGGGCCGCTGACATAGGCCTCGGCGCGCACGGTCTCGTAGTTGTCATAGCCCAGCGTGCCGCCTGTGGTGAATTCCTCGGTCGGGCGGCGGGTGAAGAAATTGATCGAGCCGCCGGTCGTGTTGCGGCCGAACAGCGTGCCCTGCGGGCCTTTCAGCGCTTCCACCCGCTCGACGTCGAACAGCATCATCGTCGTCATGAAGTTCTTCGACATGTAGACTTCGTCGACATGCACGGCGACCGGCGAATCGAGGTTGGCCGAGAACTCGTTGATGCCAAGGCCGCGGATGTTGAAGGCGTTCTGGCCAAAGCCGTAGTTCACCTGCACGTTGGGGATGTTGCCGGCCAGTTCAGCGACGTTCTTCACGTTCATCTGGCCAAGTTCGTCGCCCGAGAAGGCCGACATGGTGATGCCGACGTCCTGCACCGACTGGGCGCGCTTCTGGGCGGTGACGACGATTTCCTCGATTTCCTGGGCGCCGGCGATGGCGGGCAGGACGGCGAGCCCGGCGAGCGTCGTGCCCCACAGCAACCCGGCACGCCGCTGGCGTGAAGTCATGACCATGATGTCTTTCCCCCTGAACTGGATGTGTTCCCAAGCGTCGCGCCGGCTGGTCTGCGCCATGACTCGTCGTGACGGTGCAGGATTCCCCGGCGGCTGTCCGGCGGGAACTGCTCGACCGGCGAGTGGGGGTGATTTTTCCGGTGGCGGCGCGCCGACTTGACTAGCCGAAAGGCTAGTCGCGGCGGGTCAGATCAGCGCCAGCGCCCTGGCGGCGGATACCGCCGCCGTGCGGTTCTCCACCGACAGCTTGCGGTAGATGTTGCGCAGATGCCATTTCACGGTGTGGGCGGTGAGCGACAGTTCGGCGGCGATATCGTCGTTGGTGCGGCCGCTGGCGGCCAGCCGCAGCACCTGGCGTTCGCGGGCGTTGAAGTCGTCGTGCCGGATCGCCGCCGGCAGGCCGGGCGCCGTCGATGCCGTGTCCGCCGGCGTCAGCAGGGCGAGCACCCGCGAGCAGAACTCCCGCTCCCCCGGCGTCAGTGCCCCGGTCTCGATCGCCAGATGCAGCAGGGCGCGCACGCTGTCGCCCTCGTCGGCGACCTGGCGCACCATCCCCTGTTCCTGCGCCAGCCGCACCAGCGCGCGCAGATGCTCCAGCGCCCGGTCGGCGTCGCCCAGCCGGTGGCGGGCCTGGGCCAGCAGCAGCGCGATCTCGACCGCGCGCTTGCGGCGCCCGGCGTGGACGGCGAGGCTGAGCAGCCGGTCCAGCAGGTCGGCCGCCGCCCGGTTGTCGCCGCGGACGAGCCGTGCGCGCGCCCAGGCCAGCGCGGCGAGGCAGGGCAGGCGTTCCCACGCGGCGCTGATGGCGGGCGCGGGGCCGTCCAGCTCGATGCCGTAGCGGCTGGCCAGCGTGTCCGCCGCGTCAAGCCGGCCCAGCCGCAACAGCAGGCGGATGCGCTCGTAGTCCGCCAGCACCAGGGCGCGCAGGCTGCCGCGCTCGTTGCGCTCCAGATGCCCCGCCAGCCGGTCGAGTGTCGCCAGCGCGCCCGCCCAGTCGCCGGTGCTGACCTGCAGGCGGGCGTAGGTGATGTGGGCCAGGCAGGCCATTTTGAGGTGGCCGACTTCCAGCGTCAGGCCCAGTGTGGCTTCCAGCAACCGCCGGGCGGCCGCGTTGTCGCCGCGCTCATAGTCGATGACGGCGCGGATGGTCTCCAGCATGGTCGGGTGGATGTAGCGGGCCGACGGCTGGCGGAAGCTGGGTTCGTTCCTCGCTTCGGCCAGGATGTCGGCGACCTGCACCAGATTGCCGCGCTCGATCTCCATCAGCGCGTGCAGGAAATAGGCGCAGGCGACCCCCAGCGACGAGCCGCAGCCACGATGAACGATACTGGCGGTGCGAAACGCCAGTGTTGCCACGTCGAAGCGGTTCAGCTCGCTCGCCGCGATGCCGCGCACATTGTGATAGACGCCCTGATAGAAGGGGGTGAGCCGGTCGGGCGCCACCTGGTCGAGCAGGGCGAGCGCGCGCGCCGGGTCGCCGCTGGCGCACACCTCGATGCCGGCGCGATGCAGCGCCAGTTCGTTGAGCAGCGAGGCCAGGTG
Organism: Parapedomonas caeni; assembly: GCF_041060555.1. Taxonomy (NCBI): domain Bacteria; kingdom Pseudomonadati; phylum Pseudomonadota; class Alphaproteobacteria; order Sphingomonadales; family Sphingosinicellaceae; genus Parapedomonas; species Parapedomonas caeni. Next base: position 6,015 of record NZ_JBEUDS010000044.1, read on the forward strand.
TTCGGTGGGCAGCGGCCGCTCGGGCCGGCCCAGCAGATGCTCGGTATGGGCCAGCACCCTGGTCGCCTCGCGCTGCTGGAAACTGTGCCACCAGCACAGGCATTCCAGACTGCCGAGGCCCGGCCGCTCGCTGGCCAGCTCCGGCGGCAGCGAGCGCAGCCAGCGGGTGGTCTCGGGGATGTAACCGGCAAGGATGCGGGCTTCCGCGTGGGCCTGGGCGATCTCGGCGGCCATCGGCCGGTCGCCGGCGAGCAGGGCATAGCCCACCGCGTCGGCGCCCTCGCCGGCCTCCCGGCAGGCCAGCGAGGCGCGACGGTAGAGCGCCACCACGTCGCCGGGATGCTGCCGTCGCAGCGTGCCCTGGAGGAAATCCTGGAACAGGTGATGGTAACGGAACCACTGGCGGTCGTCGTCGAGCGCGACGATGAACAGGCTGGCGCGGTCAAGCTGGTCGAGGATGTCGGCGCTGCGCGGATTGCCGGTGACCGCCGCGCAGATACCGGCGTTGAAGCGGTCGAGAATCGAGGTCTGGAGCAGGAAGTCGCGCACCTCGTCGTGCTGGTTGTTGAGCACGGCGCTGGCGAGATAGTCGGCGGTATCACGGAAGGTGCCGGACAGCGCGGCGCTGAGGTCCTTGGCGCCGCGCGGCCCGAGCAGCGCGCTGACCATCAGTTGCAGGCCGGCGACCCAGCCCTCCGAGCGGCTGTGAATCTGCGCCACCTGGGCGTCGTCGAAGCTGAGATCGGGCACCTGACGCAGGAAGGAGGCGGTCTCGGCGTAGTCGAAGCTGAGATCGGCGGAGTCGACCGCGCGCACCATGCCGTCGAGGCGCAGGCGGGAGAGGTCCATGCTCGGCAGGTAGCGGGTGGCGGCGACCAGTTGCAGGTTGGCGAGGTTGGCGTTCAGCACCCGCTCGATCAGCTGTTCGGTGGGCGTCTGGCGGATCAGGTGCAGGTCGTCGAGGAACAGGCTGACCGGTTCGCCCGACTGTGCCAGTTCATGCACCAGGGCGGTGGCGATGCGGATGACATCGGGGTTGGCCGAGGTGTCGAGGTAGCGCAGCAGGATGTCGCCGAACGCCGGTCGGCTGGCCTGCACGGCGGCGATCAGGTGACGCGCGAAGCGGCCGGGGTGGCTGTCCTGGGGATCGAGCGACACCCAGGCGGCCACGCCGCCCTGCTCGGCGGCCATGGCATGCCAGCAGGCGAGCAGGCTGGTCTTGCCGTAGCCGGCCGGTGCGGTCACCAGCGTCAGGGGCCGGCGGTCCTGGCCACCGGCGGCGTCGGCGAGGTGGGTGCGCTGGATCAGGCGGCGGCGACCCAGCGGCGGCGTCAGTTTGGTGCGCACGATCAGCTGTTCGAGAAATTCCGCCATCGCTCGTGGTTGCCCGCCCCGTTCGCCATCTGGCCACCGCCGGCGGACACCGGCCCGCCGGACTCAAGGACGTGAACGTTGCAACGCGCCCGGCACGGGTGTCAATGTCCGGCCGCCAGACGGCAACGCGGGCGTCCGTGTCTCGACGAACGCCCGCGCGTGTGTTTCGAGCCCGAGGCGGCGACGTCAGAAGCTGTGCTTGAGCGTCAGGCGCCACTCCCGGCCCTTGCCCGGCAGCGCCGCCATGTTGACGTAGGTATCGGCGGCCGGCTGGAAGTAGCGTTTGTCGAACAGGTTGTTGATGTTGGCGGTGAGCTGGGTCCGGCCGACGGTGATGAAGGCCGAGACGTTGGCCAGCGTGTAGGCGGGGAACACCACCGGCTCGGCAAGCCGGGTCGCCGTGCTCGACACCCGGGTGATGCCGATGGTGCCGCCGGCCTGGCCCCAGGACCGCGGGTCGGTGATGTAGCTGCCGAACAGGCTCAACGTCGAGCGCGGGATGCTGCGCAGCTCATAGTCGCCGGCATAGCCGACAGCCGAGGTCGAGAAGTTGTACACGGCGTAGGTGCCGCCATAGGCGCGGTCACCGCTCAGGCCGGTGACATAGGCCGGGATGTAGATGAAGCCGGCGTCCGGCCCTTCGATGGTGGTCTTCTGCACGTTGCCGGCGAAGGTGGCGCTGAAGTTGTCGTTGATGAGCCAGCGTGCTTCCAGCTCGACGCCCTTGCCGGTGGTGGCGACGACGCTGTTGGTGGAGCTGAGCCGGGTGCGATTCTGCTTGTAGGCCGACAGCGCGCCCACCAGCGAGTGGCTGAACAGGTCGAACTTCAGGCCGGCTTCCTTGAGGTCGGAGTCCGACAGCCACTGACCGCGGCTGATCAGCACCGGCGAGATGTCGCCGGCCTGGCTGCCTTCCAGCGCCGAGCTCTTGGCGTAGGTGAAGTAGGGAATGAGGCCGATGCCCGACTTCAGGCTGATGCTGGCGTTGTAGGTGAAGTCGCCACCATCGGTCGCGCCGGTGATGATGGCGTTGCCGGTCCGGGCGCCGCTGTCGTGGGTGTCGAGGTCGTACCAGTCATAACGTGCGCCGAGCATCACGTTGACGATGTTGGCGAACGTCAGGTCGCTTTGCAGGAACAGGCCGCTGTCGGTCCAGCGACTGTGGATGTCGTTGTCCCAGCTGATCGCCGGATTGCGGAACGGATCGTCGAACACGTCGCCGGCGGTCGGGCCGTAGGCGAGGTCGCGACGGTCGATCGCCAGATAGCCCGAGTTGAAGCTTTCCTTGCGGGTGCCGTCATAGTCGCGATAGCCGGCGCCGACGGCGTGGCGCGACTCCAGCCCCAGCGCCGCGACATCGAGCGGGAACTCGACCGAGCCGCGCACCTCGAACACGCGGGCGTCATACCAGGCCGGGAAGCCGTAACTGACGAAGCGCTTGTTCTCCAGATCGTCGTAGAAGCCCTGCAGGCGCACCCGTGCCCGCTCGCCCAGCGCCTGGGTCAGGCCGAGGTAGAAGGTGTTGGTGCGGGAGTCGGAGAAGTCGGCGTCGCTGACGAACACCGTGCGTCGATCGAGCTTGGTGGTGCCAACGCCTTCGTCCAGCGTGAAGCGGGCGTTGGGGGTCGGCGTGTAGCCGAAATAGCCGGCCACCAGCGAGCCGCCGATCTCGGTGGGCGAGATGCGGCCGTTGCCGTCGGTGTCGGCGATGGTGGTGTCGCGGCCGGTGATGTAGGTGCCGCTGTCGATCAGCTCCTGCGTCAGGCGGTTCCAGCCCGGCGTCTGGATATAGCCTTCCGAGCGGTAGATCAGGCCGCCGAAGGTGAGGTTGAGCCGCTCATTGAAATCGAAATCGCCGGTGAGCTGGAAGATTTTGTGCTCGGGGTGAATGCCCCGGTAGAAACTGTCGGAATTCTCGTATTCCGCATAGGCCTGCACCGCGCCCTCGACCGTGCCCAGGGAGACCGGCACGCCGAGGTTGCCGGCGACGTTGAACTTGCCGTAGCTGCCGACCGTCGCCTCGACGTCTCCGGTCAGGCTGTCGATCAGCTGGCCGTTGGCCTTGCGGCCGCCCTGGGGCGTGATGTTGAGAAAGCCGCCGACCTTGCCGGGGCCGAAGATCGACGTCGGCGGGCCGCGCAGAATCTCGATCTGGCTCGCGGCCGCCAGCGGCGTCTGGTAGGTGCCGCGGTTCTCGATGCGCTTGAAGCCGCGATAGTAGGTCTCGGCCAGCGTGCCACGCAGGTTCACCGAGCCCTTGACGCCATAGAAGCTGGCCGTGAAGGCGCCCGGCGCGATGGCGATCAGGTCGTCCACTTCCTCGATGCCATAGCGCTGGATCGTCGCTTCGGAGACGAAGGTCGCCGCGCGCGGGGTTTCCACCAGCGGTTTGGACAGCCCGAACAGCGTTTCGCTCGGCGTGGTTTCCAGCAGGCCGACCTTGTCGCGGCCATAGACGATGATGTCATCGAGCTGTTCGGTCGGCGCCTCGGCGGCGGCGTCGGTCGTGGCGGACGCGCTCTGCGCCAGCGTGACGCCGGCCGGGCACATGACGGCGAGCGTGACGCCGGCGCTCAGAAAATGACGAAAAGCAACATGACGAGAAAACACGACGTAACCCCTGGTGCATGGATGTCGACATCCGGTGAGACATGGCGTCCGTGCGGCCGTCAGCGACGACGGTGACGCGAACGCGCGACGGGTAGGGGGCGTGGATGACGTCCGGATGAAAGTTACCCGACGATTTTCTGAACAGTTCGTGACATTGGGCACAAGTTGAGAATGCCGCTGCGGCGTCGGATTTGATTGTCCGAATGGATAACATCGGGTGGCGAAAATAATATCGTCTCGATAAAAAAAATGCGCGTTTTGCGGGTGTCGTCAAAAGCTCCTTAATCATTTCGAATCTACTGACCTGCCATGGAACTTTCATCCAGCCCTGACTAGAGCCTCGGCGGTTTTGGTTATGCCTTTCGGCGCCTTGTTTGCAATGGGGTCAGGCATGCCTGACCCCATTGCAAAAGTCGTTTTGGCGTAG
>NZ_JBEUDS010000045.1:0-7168 GCF_041060555.1 Parapedomonas caeni
AAGGCATGGCCGAACTCAACCAACCCATGATCGAGGAGGAAAATCAGCCCCTACACATCACCGCCAAAGCCGCCTGACGATGGCCCACGGCCACAGCCGAAATTACACCACCTTGACGGACGCGACCCGAAGTGCGTCACGCAGACGATTGCGATGTTGTGGTCATCCGCGAGCCGCAGCCAAGGTTCCAACACCGTCCGAAGCTGCCCAGCGTCGTTGAGGTCCACCTTGCGCAGCTTCTGCCCCGGCAGGTAGCTGGTGACAGGGTCAATAACGAGCATTGCGAACGGCGCGCCTTCCTGTTGGGCGCTCACCAGCCATTGGCGCACCGCTTCAATGTCGTCTTGCATCGAGAAGGTATTGCGCTTCCCCTCCTGATAGACGCCCTGAATTTCCACCACGTTGGCAAGGTTGGCACCGCAAGCCACCAATCGCGGCACCGTCATTTCCTCAATGCTGTCCTCACTGCCGAGCCACAGCACCCGCTCGGGCGTGCGCCAGTTGTTCGGGCAGTCGTATTCACCGGGCCACGGCGCACCTGTGGTCACACGCGCTGTAATGTCCGCCAGCACGGTGCTCTTGCCTGCGCCCGTCTCGCCAGCGAACAGGGTGATATACCCCTTCGGAATCCATCCCGTCCAAAGCCACTCAATGGCGTGAAGCGCGACACCAGACAGCACCCGACCGACGAGTTGACGGGGAGCCGTTGAAGCATCTGGCGCATAACCACGCTTCACAAGATCCCGTTGCAGGCGCTTTTCCTCCTGCGCAGCCTTGGCTTCCTCGTGCTTGCGCAACTCCGTCAGCAATTTCAGGTCGTGACTTTCGTGCGCCGCCTTCTCCTCCGCGTTCTTGTAGAAGCCAAGTTTGGGGTCGCGCGGCGGGATAGCACTCCAATCAATGTTGCCATTTGCATCGACAGGCGGGTTCCATGCGTCGGTCAGGTCAACCATGAGCCGCCTCCCCGTATGACCGGGATTCAGGACAGGCAGTTCGCATCCGGCCTTTTTCCACTGCGGGACGATTTTTGCCGATATGCGCGAGGGGCGACGGTCGGGGCGCGCCGTTGCGGACCGAGCCACGAATTTGGTATGTAATGCAGGTCACTTTTCTATCTCCGGCGGCAGGGTCGCGCGAACGGTCCTGCCGCTACTTGTGAGGGGCAGGTTCAGGCGTCGCCGGGGTGATGCACTGTGGCAGCGCTGGTGGACGCGAAGGTGCGGGCATCGCGCCACGCGAGAATGTCGCTTTCGAGATAGGCGACCCCGGCCTGCTTCGCTTCGCCCAGCTTGACGAAACGGGGGCCGCGCCCCTTGCACCGCCAGAAGCGGAGGGTTGCGGGGGTCACGCCGATCAGTGCGGCAGCTTCGCTATTGTTGAGGACTTTGACCTGTTCGGCCATGTCGATGACTCCAGCTTCGCCCTGAACGCAATTCGAGCGTCAGTCAGGGCAATGTTGAGCTGTGGTCATCAGCACCAGAGGAACACCCTCCGGCAGAATGTCCGGGTCCTGGGGGAATTTCACCCTTACTCCACCGGCTGCGTTTCCGGGACTTCTCTCATGGACGGGTGCCGGCCCCGGTTCCAGCTTGGATAAGCAGCAACAGCTATACTGTTACCACATGTTTGCGGGGCAATGTTGGATAATTTGCGGGCAGCGCTGTCCCGAAATGGCGCGGGGTCAAGCGCCGATGCTGACCCAATTTTTCATTCAAAAAAGCGTAGGGAGGGGAGGCACGCAAAGCCCCCGATCTTCGGGCGAATGGACCTGAATTGGTCGAGTTGCGCGAGGTTAACCGGCTCTCGCTGTAAGGCGGCGTGGGGCGCGAAACGGGTGCTGCCGCCCCTACCCCGGCTAACCTGTGCTGCCAGCGCTGTGCGCGAGGCTGCGCGGCCCCTGCCGTGCATCAAGCACGCTGGGGAAGCCGCACTACGTTTTTGGCGGCAGCGATTGCAGCTTGCTGCTCGATCCAGTCACCGATCATTTGCACTTCAGGGTGGAGCCACGACAGATTTGTCAGGTCCAAATAGTTCGTTGCTGTTACGTCCTCCTTGGAGGGCTTGTGTCCCGTCAAAAGGTCGGTCCTGAATTTCTCAACCCTGCACTCGCGCATCGCAATGTTCGAGAAGGTGCGGCGCAGGTCGTGTAGAGATAGGTGCTTGCCCGCAACGTCGCTCACCGTTTGCATTGCGCCGCGCGCGTCCATGATGCGCCCGGTCTTGCCCCATGACGGAAACACAAACGGGCTATCGGTGCCATCGTCCAATTTATGGCGAGGACGCTGCTTTAGCAGCGCAACAGCTTGCGACGACAACGGAAGCCAAATCGGCTGACCGCGCTTGCGCTCGGTGAGATGCCAACGGCTATTCGCCGGTTCATCGTGGTCAATATGAACCCGGTCCCATGTCAGCGCGGCAGCCTCGTCGCGCCGCGCACCAGTCAGCAGAAGGAAGATCGTCAAGTCGATACCGGATAGAGCATCCCGGTTTTTCGGGTTGGCGCGTGCTTCAATCAGTTTGTTCCAGACAGCGCCGACCTTGCCCTTGTCGATATAGCGTTCGGTCCGGTCCCCAGTTGGTGCCCAATGATGCTTTAGAGCGCCAACCGGGTTATGCGCGATCAGCGGTTCACCGTCAGGGCGGCGAAACTCGTCCATCGCAAAGTTGATGAGAATGCGCAGGGTGACGAACGCGGCATTGGCACTAGCGGGTGCAGCTTTGTCGCCGTTCAGTCCCTTATCAACGATTTCGCGGTGACGCTCTTGCACCATTTCGCGCGTAATGCTCGTGATCGGCTTGTCCTTCCAAGTGGCAAAGACCTTCTCGACATGCCGCTTGTATTCTGCCGCTGTGCTAGCCTTCAGCTTCCCCGGACGCGAAGTGTATGCGGTGCAAACCTCCATCAAGGTAACGCGCATCGCCGCATCCTGCTTCTTCGCTTCGCGCGGGTCGATACCGTCCTCGAACATGTGCTTGTATTGCTCTGCACGGCGGCGGGCATCATCAACCGTCCAAGCGCCGTAGGTGCCGATCGTAATCCGGGCGTAGTCATTGCGCCCATGAATCTGACCCTGCACGATGAAGCTGGCAGCGCCCGACGCGGTCACCCGCAAACCGAACCCCTTAGTCTCCGTATCGAAGTAGATGACCGTGCCAGTGCCGGGTTTCCGCACCCGGTCGATGCTGGTCTTGGTGAGCTTGAGCTTGGGCATATGAACCTCGTGTAAGTCCCATGTAAGGGTGCAGCGCAAACATACGCTAACTTACACTAGCGGTCCATGGACCAAAAATAGCTTAAAAACGGATATTTATAGGGCATACGCTAACATGCGCAAACCTACGCAAACACTGCAATGGCCAAACTCTTAATCAGCGGGTCCTAGGTTCGAGCCCTAGTGCGTCCACCACTTTTTCCCATATTCTCAAATATTTGAACCGCTCGATCAGTCAAGCGGATGCTGACGTCTGCATGCTAGGTAGCTCTCTAGGTAGCAGCACGCGAATTCACCATCGAGCATGGTCAAGCGCTACGATCGAGCCCTCCAAGAGCCGCATTGCGGGCGGGCGTGAGGTATCAGCGCTAGAGCGAGTCCTCGCCACACTCGCCGACCATTGCGACGGCTAATCCCACTCTGCTCTAAATCAGCATGGCACCTTTGAAAGGCCGCCACGAGACTCTGGCTTTGCGGGGATGTAAGGACCGCCAGGGGCAACCTAGCGCCGATCCAGATCACCCGTCCTACGATGTCGACGCCCGCGCGTTGGATGACATGCCAGCCAGGACATGCAAAGTGGACGATGAGAATGGTTAGACTGAGTAGCCCCTAGATTTCTGGACGCCTTCGATCCTAATTTTGAGGACAGGAGGCGACGATGGGGAAGCCCAATTTCAGTGATGAGTTCAAGCGTGACGCGGTGGCCCAGATCGTCGAACGCGGGTATCCAGTGGCGGAGGTTTCGCAGCGGCTCGGCGTCAGCCCGCACTCGCTGTATGCCTGGAAGCGTCAGCTTGCGAAGGTGGTGTCCGGCGATGCCAGCAAGGATGCCGAGATCCGCCAGTTGAAGCGCGAGCTAGCCCGGGTGACCGAGGAGCGCGACATCCTAAAAAAAGCCACTGCGTATTTCGCCAGGGATGCAAAGTGAGATACGCGTTCGTTGCCGAGCATCGTGACCAGTTCAGGGTTCGGTCGATGTGTCGGTGCCTGCGCATCCAGCCCAGTGGCTTCTATGCTTGGCAGAAGAGCCCGCTGAGCCAGCGAGCTCGGGAAGACGCTCGGCAGACGGAGTTGCTGTGGCAAGCCTGGAACGACAGGGGCAAGGTCTATGGCTACCGCAAACTGCACGATGATCTACTCGATCAGGGAGAGACATCCTGCCCGAACCGTATCGCCCGTCTGACCAGACTGGCGGGTATCAAGGCGCAGATCGGCTACAAGCGCCGACCGGGCAGCTATGGCGGCAAGCCATCGCTGGCGGTCGACAACACTCTGGATCGCCAGTTCGACGTGGCTGCGCCCGATCGAGCCTGGGTAACGGACATCACCTACATCCGCACCCTGGAAGGCTTTGCCTATCTGGCTGTCGTGATCGACCTCTATTCCCGCCGGGTGGTGGGTTGGTCGATGCAAAGCAGGCAGATCACCGACGTGGTGCTGCAGGCGTTGCACATGGCGGTATGGCGGCGCAAACCAAAGCAGCGGGTGTTGATCCATTCGGACCAGGGCTCGCAGTTCACCAGCATGGATTGGGCTGCGTTCATCCGGGCGCATAATCTTGAGCACTCAATGAGCCGACGCGGCAACTGCCATGACAATGCCGTGGCCGAGAGCTTCTTCTCCTCGCTCAAGCGCGAGCGCATCCGGCGTCGGACCTACAAAACCCGCGAGGAAGCCCGCCAGGACGTGTTCGATTACGTCGAGATGTTCTACAACCCGGTGCGCAAGCAGGTCAGGAACGAGATGCTGTCACCCGTCGAGTTCGAACGGCAGCAGATTTTGAAAGCGGAAGGCGTCTAGAAAACTAGGGGCTACTCATCTCGCTGGACCGCGCGCAGAACCGGAAATTGCAAGGCGAAGCCTGACATCTGTCCCGCCAATGCTGCGCTAAAGGCGCTTGTCGGGATGCTATACGTGCACCACATCGACGATTCGCAAGAGCCGCTGCTTGCCAGCGCGGTCCGGCCACATGATCGATTGCCCGGTTCGCAAACCGAGCAGACCAGCTCCCACCAGCGACAGGATCGAAATGCGTTCCGCTTCGATGTCGGCAGCTTGAGGATAGACAAGTTGCAGCGTGCGCTCGACGCCACTCGCCTCGTCAACAAATTTTACCGTCGATTGCATGGCCACCACATCCCCCGGTAGACGGGAATCCGGCACAACCTTGGCGCGGTTGATCTCGGCGAGGAGCAGTTCAGTTACCAGGGGCAGCCGTTCTTCGGCCTCGATGGCAAGATTTCCGATCCGTTCAGCATCGGTTTCACGAATCTGGATCGGTGGCCGTGCCCTGGCCTTGCGATGGGTGGTTATGGTGTTTTCTCCGTCAGCGCCAGTCATGCAGGCGCGGTGCGCTGGAAAGGCGCAATGTAAAGGCTGATGGTCGGTTTTGCCCCGGACTGCGCCGGACGTGGCTCTCGCTATCCGGGGCTATTGGCCCACGAGAAGGGAACTCACATGGCAGCGCTGACGCTGACGTGTGGCAATCCGGAACATGGCACGATGATGGCCGCAAGCGATCCTCAAGTCAAACCAGGTGTCACGCCCCGATCAGTGCAGGAGCGCCTTTTGCAGGCCATTTGCCACGCAATACGCGTTGTTCGGAGCAAGGGCGATATGCAGCCCGGTGGCCTGGGCCAATGCCGGCCGGACAAGATTGATGGCTGCACTGCCGCCGGTCAGGACAATGCCGTCATCGTGGATATCACGGCTCAGTTCGGGCGATATCTGGCCCAGCAGGTTCACAACCATCCTGGTGATACCGGCAACATGCTTTTCGACCACGGGGAGCAGATCACCTATTGGCAGTTCCAGGGCTGCGGGTAATCCGTTCACGAGGTCGCGTCCCTTGAACCGGGTCCGGGCGGCGGGGTCCGCCTGATCCTGAAGCATCCTGACGATGTCGCGTTTCGCATTTTCGGCGGTGTTCATGCCGATGAGAAACTTGTGCTGAAAATGGATATGATCGGCAATCGCGGTATCAAGAGCATCGCCTCCGCCGCGAAGGGATGCAGTCGCGCAGATTCCGCCCAGTGACAGGACGGCCGCCTCCGTCGTACCGGCACCGCATTCCACGATCATGGAGCCACGGGGATGATCGACCTGGAGGTCTGCCCCCCACGCGGCCGCCAAGGGTTCCGTCAAAAGTTCGATCGCCCCCAGGCCCGCATCGTTTGCCGCGGTGAGCAACGCGCTGCGCTCTGCGCTGGTTGCATCGGCTGGCACTCCGATGATTGCGCGAAAGGAGCGGAGCCTGCGCTGGCCGACACTCGATCGCACGGCATAGGCCAGATAGTCGCGGGCCGCCGCGATATCGCAAAGCACTCCGCGATGCAGGGGGCGCACGATGCGCAGTTCTCCGGTTGCACGCTCCTGCATGGGGCCGACGGCAACTCCGGCAGTGACCAGTTCACCGGCATCGACGCGCCCCGCGAAGCAGCAGAGCGACGGCTCATCGAACAGGACACCGCCATCAACCGACATCACCCGCGTATTGGCCGTGCCAAAATCAATCGCGAAATCGGCCTTGCCGGCGCCGTGAAACAGTCTTCTCATCTCGGCGCGATAGCAGTTGTTCAAGGGGAAGTCTTCCGAGAGCTTACAACTCCCGTTGCGGTCTCAGTGAACTGATGGGGTGGATGCCCCCTTCGACGGCATCGTAAGATGTCAGACCAGCGCGATGTTGCGCTGTAGAGGGAGGAGCACATGACCGACGTCCACATTGTCGCGATCGAACTTGCGAAGCGCAGCTTCCAATCGCGTTAAAACGCTGCTGAGAGTGTTTACCCCCCGTTCCGGGGGTAGGCAGCGATCAACGGATGGCGGAGTTAGCGTCCGCGCTCGTGGTGTAATTTCCGGTGTAGGCGATGGTGTATTCCGGGGTGGGGCATGCCCCACCCCGGAATGCGGCGTCGCTGGTGGCCACCGGGTTCATCGTTATGGTGGAGTTTGCA
>NZ_JBEUDS010000046.1:0-6957 GCF_041060555.1 Parapedomonas caeni
TGCAAACTCCACCATAACGATGAACCCGGTGGCCACCAGCGACGCCGCATTCCGGGGTGGGGCATGCCCCACCCCGGAATACACCATCGCCTACACCGGAAATTACACCACGAGCGCGGACGCTAACAGATTTTCGTGCTCGACGACCTTGATGAACACCATGAGGTCGTGAAATTCGATCAGTGACTCCATTGCCGCCGGTCTCCGCTGCGGGTTCCAGATTCCTGGGTTGCGTTGCGTTTCAGTGTAACGGGCGGATGCCCGCCGGGATGTTCCCTTGATGGCAACGTTGTGTTGCATTTTGATGCTCGGCCAACGTCATCAAACCTCCATCTCCAGCACGGATTTAGCCTCATCCAGTCGCTACACCTGCCGGAGAACGACCAATGACCAATATCCACCTGGCCGCCGCGCGCGGTCGTCAGTTCGTCAAGATGGCCGCCCTGTTGTCCGTGTGCTTGCCGGCGCTTGTTCATGCGGCCGACCTCCATGGTGTCGTCACCAACGCATCGCTTGGTCGTCCCGCCAACGGCGCTCGCGTGGTGGTGGGCGATGGCGCCTATCAGGCGATGACGGAACAGGACGGCCGCTATCGCATCAGCGGCATGAAGGCGGGCACCTATACGGTGCGGGTGGAACAGCCAGGTTACGAGGTCGCGACCGGCTCGGTGACTGTCAGTGACGAGCAGCCGGCATCGCTGGACGTGCAAATCCGTCTGCCCGCGATGAGCTCGGCGGAAGATATTCTCGTCCAGGGCTCGCGGGCTTCGCGCCTGCTGGCGATCGAACGCAAGATGTCGCTGCCGACCATCGCCGACGTGGTGTCGGCCGACCTGATCGGCAAGCTGCCCGATTACAACACGGCGGAGGCCTTGCAGCGGCTGCCGGGCGTTTCCGTCGAAACCGACCAGAGCGAGCCGCGCTATGTGGTCATCCGCGGCGTCGACTCGAATTTCAACCAGGTGACCGTTGATGGCAACCTGGTCGGCATCCCGGAGGCCGAGGGCCGCCGCGTCGCGCTCGACACCATTCCCTCCGACCTGGTGGCGGCGATCGAGGTGGTGAAGGCGGTGACGCCGGATTATGACGGCAACGCGCTGGGCGGCAGCATCAACATCGTCACGCCGACCGCGTTCGACCGCAACGATGACTTCTTCTACGCCACCGCCAAGACCGCCTATGGCGACATGGCGGACAAGTTTGGCTACGGCGGCAGCGCGACCTACGGCACCAAGTTCGGTGCCGACGACCAGTTCGGCGTCGTGGTGGCGGCGAGCTACCTCAAGCGCTACATCCACAGCCAGCTCTTTGACGCGCTGGGCTGGACGCAGATGGACGAGGATCATCTGGCGCCGACCGAGGTGGTGATGTTCGACTACAGCATCATGCGCGAGCGCATCGGCGCCATCGCCAATTTCGACTGGCGCCCGAACGACGATGTGCGGGTCTACGTCCGCAACATCTACAACGAGTTCACCGACCATGAAGGCCGTGATCAGCTCGACTGGGTGATCGCGCGCGGCACCACCACCTTCCCGTCGGATACCGAGGTCAGTTTCTCGCGCGGCCGCGCCACCCGCGAGTTCCGCCAGAACAACCAGACCCAGAAGCTCTATAATATCTCGCCGGGCGCCGAACTGAAGTTCGGCCAGTGGGGTGTCGATCTCAACTACACCTATGCGCATGCCCAGGAGCATACGCCGGTGCGCGACGACATCGAGTTCCGTTCCGGTGACGTGCTCTCCAGCACCATCGACGTCAGCGGCGAGTTCCCGGTGTTCGTGGACTACAACACTGCGGTCAATGACCCGGCGGCCTTCCCGCTGCGGCGGATTCGCATGCGCTCGGAGGAGATTGACGAGAACCTGCACACCGTGCGGGCCGATTTCCGCTATGATCTCGACGGCATGGACAACAGCTTCCTGAAGTTCGGCGCCAAATACATCGATCGCAAGAAGACCCGCGACAACCGTCAGAGTGTCTATCTGCCAACCTCGCCGGTGACCTTCGCGGATACCGGCGGCGCCGGCGCTGACATCGACGGCTACTACGATGGCGAATACACTTTCGGGCCGAGCATGGACTACGATCAGGTCATGGCCTACTTCTTCCGTGACAATCCATCGCGTCTGTCGCTGGATGCGGCGGCCACCGCGAAGAACGATTACGCACTGGATTACAACATCCGCGAGCGCATCTACGCCGGCTACGGCATGGCCAACATCCAGTTCGGCGATCTGACCGTCATCGGCGGCGCGCGGGTGGAAAAGACCAAGGGACGCTACAATGCTTTCGCCATCCGCGACTCCGATGGTAATGGCACAGTGGAGGAGTCCGACTACACGCCGCTGACGTTCCATACCAGCTACACCGACGTGCTGCCCAGCTTGCACATGAATTATCGGCTCCAGCAAAACCTGCTGTTGCGCGCCGCCTGGACCAACACGGTCGGCCGGCCCAACTATGACGCGCAGGTGCCGACGTTCGAGGAGGAGGATGGCCAGGGTTCCGCCGGCAATCCCGATCTCAAGCCCTACAAGTCGATGGGCCTCGACCTGTCGCTTGAATATTATCCGGACGCCGAGAGTGTTCTGTCGCTGGCGGTGTTCTACAAGAAGATCGATAATCCGATCTTCACCCGCACCCTCTATAACACCAGCTTCGCCGGTGTGGCGCTGACTTCGCTGTCGCAGCCGCAGAACGCCAATTCCGGCGAGATCCTGGGTATCGAGTTCAACGCCGTGCGGCGGTTCGATTTCCTCCCCGAGCCGCTCAATGGCTTCGGCATGTCCTTCAATGCCACCTATGCCGACTCCAGTGTCGACGTGCCCGGTCGCGAAGATGACGACGTGCCGTTTTTCCGGCAGTCAAAATGGCTCGTCAACGCGGCGCTGTTCTATGAGAAGGGCCCGTTTGAAGCACGTTTCTCGATCAATTATCGCGACGATTACCTGGCAAGCATCGGCGCATCGACGCTGAGCGACGTCTATATCAAGAATCGCCTCGTCATGGATGCTCGCGCCAGCTACCGGATCAACGACAACTTCGAGGTCTTCGGCTCGATCGCCAATATCGGCAGCGAACCGTCGGTGCGTTCGTTGAACGCGATCGGCAAGCTTGAGGCGGAGGAGCGTTATTCCTTCACCGCGGACCTCGGCGTGAGCGTCAAATTCTGACATGCCGCTGTCTGTTGCGTAAGGCGGTGCGAGGGTGGGCGGTCCGAAAGGGCCGCCCGCGGTCGTCTATCCGGAGGGGGAGGGCGCGAACGATGTACAAGGCGATGATGTTGGGTGGTCTCTGGCTGTCGGTGGTCAGCGCTGCCGCCGGCGCACCGGCCGAGCCGTTCGCAACGCTGGCGACGGCCCCGGTGGTGCAGCGTCTGGCGACGCAGGAGGCAACCCAGGGCGTCGCGTCGGACGGCGCCTATCTCTATGCCGTCGGCAACAGCGAGATTGGCAAGTATCGACGCAGCGACGGCCAGCGGGTGGCGCACTGGCAGGGGGAGGCGCAGCGCTTTCCCCACCTCAACAGCTGCACGATTGTCGAGGCCGAACTGGTGTGCGCTGCCTCCAACTATCCGGCGGTGCCGCAACTGAGCCGGGTGGAGGTGTTCGATCGCGACAGCCTGGAGCACAAGCGCACGGTCGACCTGGGGGCACAGCCCGGTTCGTTGACGGTGATGGATCGCCACGACGGCAAGTGGTGGGCGGTGTTCGCCAACTATGACAGCAAGGGCGGGGCGCCCGGGCGGGACCATCGCCAGACGCTGCTGGTGCGCTTTGACAACGCCTTTCAGCCGGAAGCACGCTGGAGCTTTCCGCCGGCGGTGCTGGAGCGATTCGCGCCCAGGAGCTGCTCGGGCGCCAGCTGGGGGGCGGACGGGCGGCTCTATGTCTCCGGCCACGACCGGCCGGAAATTTACGTCATGACCGTGCCGGAAAGCGGCGGTGAAATGGTGTTGCAGGCGATCGTGCCGGTGACCACCGGCGGCCAGGCCATCGACTGGGATCCGCAGGCACCGGAGCTGCTGTGGAGCATTGCTCGCACCGGCCGCGCGGTGGTCGCCCACCGTATCGCCATGCCGCAATGACGTGCCAGGGCAATTGATCATATAAACAGATTGAAATAATCAAAATAATTGCTTTGACGGATTGATTGTCCGCGCGCACAGCTGTCCGCCACCAGGAGGCGGCTGTGACGCTTGAACAATTGCGTATCTTCATCGGCGTGGCCGAGCTTGAGCACATGACTCGGGCGGCGGCGGCGCTCAACGTCACCCAGTCGGCGGCCAGCGCCGCCATCGCGGCGCTGGAGGCGCGTTACGGCGTGGCGCTGTTTCATCGTGTCGGCCGGGGGATCACGCTCACCGACGCCGGACGCCTGCTGTTGCCGGAAGCCCGCGCGGTACTGGACCGGGCCGCGAGCGCCGAGCAGGCGCTGGCGGACTACGCCGGGCTGCAACGCGGCACCCTGCAACTGGTGGCCAGCCAGACCATCGCCAGCTACTGGCTGCCCGTCCGCCTGGCCGCCTTCCGGCAGCACTATCCGGCCATCGCGATCAGTCTGGCCATCGCCAACAGTGCCGGCGCCGCCGAGCAGGTGGGGCAGGGACAGGCCGACCTCGGCTTTGTCGAAGGCGAGATCGATGATCCCGCGCTGGCGCACTGGGAGATCGCCCGGGACCAGCTGGTGCTGGTGTCGGCGCTGCCGGCAACAACGGTCGACACCGCCTGGCTGCTGGCGGCGCGCTGGATCATGCGCGAACAGGGGTCCGGGACGCGCTCCAGCTTTGACACGGTCTTGCAGGCGCGTGGCATCGACCCTGCCCGGCTCGACGTCGCCCTGACATTGCCGTCCAACGAGGCGGTGCGCACCGCCGTCGAAGCGGCGGCGGGCGTTGCCGTGCTGTCGGCGCTGGTGGTGGCGGACGCCCTGCGGGCCGGCACGCTCCACGCGCTGCCGCTGGACCTGCCGCCACGCCGCTTCTTCGGGCTGCGGCACAAGGAGCGCTATCGCAGCCGGGCGGCCGACGCCTTGCTTGACCTCATCCAGCGCGGAGATCGGTTGTGAACGTGGAATCGCGCCTTGACGGGCTTCTGCCACGGCCCCTGCGGCATCTGGATCGACCGCTTGATGTCATCCGCCATTTCACCCCCAACTGGTTCGCGGCCACCATGGGCACGGGTATCCTGGCGCTCGCCTTGCCCCAGGTGCCGGGTGCCGGTTCGGCGCTCCATGCGCTGGGGGAGGCGTTGTGGATGGGCAACATCGCCCTGTTCAGCCTGTTTGCCTTGCTGTACGCGGCGCGCTGGCTGCTGTTCGGGGCCGAGGCACGGCGCATCTTCGGTCACAACACCGTGTCGATGTTCATCGGGACCATCCCCATGGGCCTGTCGACCCTGCTCAACGGCCTGCTCACCTTCGGGGTGGGCCGGTGGGGGGCGGAGGTGCTGCCGCTGGCCCAGTACCTCTGGGGGCTCAATGTCGCCATGGCGCTGGCGTGCGGCGTGGGCATTCCGTTTCTGATGTTCACACGTCAGGAACATGCGCTGGATGGCATGACGGCAGTCTGGCTGTTGCCGGTGGTCGCGGCGGCGGTGGCGGCCACCACCGGCGGCGTGCTGGCGCCGCAGCTGGAGGGGCAAGCGGCCTTTGTGACGCTGATCGTCAGCTATGCGTTGTGGGCCTGTTCCATTCCCATCGCCTTTGGCATCCTGGTCATTCTCATTCTGCGCATGGCACTGCACAAGCTGCCGCCGGCCAGCATGGCCGCCTCCAGCTGGTTGACGCTCGGGCCGCTGGGTACCGGCGCGCTCGGGCTGCTGGTGCTGGGGCAGGCGGCGCCGGCCATTCTTGACGCGCGCGGGCTGGCGGAAGCCGGTGCGGTGGCGCAGGGGATTGGACTGGTCGGAGCGCTGATGCTGTGGGGGTTCGGGCTGTGGTGGCTGCTGCTCGCCTCGCTGATCACGGCCTGCTACTTCCGTGCCGACGTGCCGTTCAATCTTGGCTGGTGGGGCTATATCTTTCCGCTGGGTGTCTATGCCCTGGCTACCCTGAAAATCGGTGCGGCCCTGGATCTCGCGGCGTTGGGTGTCTTGGGCGGGATGCTGGTGGGTGTCCTGACACTCATGTGGGGCGTGGTGGCGGCCCGGACGGCACGTGGGGGCTGGCATGGCACGCTGTTTCATGCGCCATGCCTGGATCAGGGGACAGGCACATGTGCCACCGCGACCATCGCGCCCGGGACTCGCGCCCTGACCTTGTGAATTGACGTCCTCGCCGGAAGGTTGTTCCCTGCTGCGGACTGAACGGCGGGGAGGCGGCCGATGCGGGTGATCGCGGTCTATAATCTCAAGGGTGGTGTCGGAAAGACCACGGCGGCCGTCAATCTGGCTCATGTGGCAGCACGTGGCGGCGCCAGGGTGCTGCTGTGGGACCTTGATGCCCAGGGCGCGGCCGGCTTCACCCTGGGGGTCGAGCCGCTGGGGCGGGGCTCGGCGCGCAAGGTTGCCAAAGGCAAGGACGATCTGGCCGGCCAGATTCAGGAGAGCCGTTTCGAACGCCTCGACGTGCTGGCGGCCGATTTCTCCTACCGTCATTTCGACAAGCTGCTGGCCGAGGAAGGACGCGGCAAGCGCCTGAAAAAGCTGCTCTCGGCGCTGGCGGACGACTATGATTATGTGTTGCTTGATTGCCCGCCGTCGCTGTCTGACTTGTCCGAGCAGGTTTTCGCGGCGGCCCAGGCGTTGGTCATCCCGCTGTTGCCGACCACCTTGTCGACCCGCACCTACGGCCAGTTGATCGACCATCTGATGGCCAAGCTGCGCGAGTGATCCACCCCCATTGAACGGGTCCACCTTGAAGTATGGTTTTGACCATGAAGGAGGACCACAATGGCAAACAAGCGACACAAGCCCGACGAGATCGTCACGAAGCTTCGGCAGGTTGAGGTTTTGC
>NZ_JBEUDS010000048.1:0-5766 GCF_041060555.1 Parapedomonas caeni
CGTTCAGCGCCTTGTGCTCCCAGAGCACGGGCCAGCGCAGGCCGACATCGGGGCCGGCGACGATCACGCCGTCGATGTGGCCGCGCAGCTTGCCGCCCGCCGCCTCGAACCCGAATTGTCCGCCGTCCGCGCGTTCGGTGCGAAGGTCGAAGCCCGCGCTGCGCAGCCAGCGGATGGAGAGCGTCTCGAACTGGTGGCCGGCGTCGAAGATACGCAGGATCGCGCCATCGAAATCCCGTCCCTCATCCTTGGGCGTATGGGTCACCTCGTAGACGAGCTTGCGCACGCAGGGCTCGCCGATCCGGCTGCCCCCGAGATAGTCGCGCGGCGTCTGCCGACGATTGCGTGCCACCAGCGCCGCATCGATCAGGGCATTGATCCGATCGGACACGCTGATCGCGTGGCCGATGCGGCCATAGATGAAGCCGGAGCCGTGGTTGAGATCGACGATCATGAGCGCGACCTCGCCCGAGCCTTGGCGGCGGGGTGCTGGTCTCCGGTGCGCGAACGGCAGTAGTCGAGAAATCCCGGCGCGTTGAGATTCTCCCGTTGCGTGCCCCAGCGAAGATTGTCAGCGCGATTATTGGCTGCGTTCTCATCGAGGTGCATGACCACGGCGCCCTCAAAGGGCGGGCTGCCATGGAATGCCTCGGCTACCAGCCGGGCGACCTTGTAGGTGCGATCGCCAATCGTGACGATAAAACGACCATCGGCCTTGTTCCACACGCCGAATGTCGGCGTTCCGCCATAGGGACGCTGCCCACCACGTGGCATCGCGCCACGATATGGGACCAGCATGATACGTCCCTCATTGCTGGCGAGAACGCCAGGCAGTGACGGAATATCTCTCCAGATTTCTCCATTGGTCATGGCAATTCGTCGTCTCTAAAAGGGCAAGGGATCGTCGAGCGGATCGCGGGCGGCTGCCTGGCGCTGCATCGACTCCTGAAACCCGTCGACGCAGGCCTCGATGATGCGATCGATCTCGGCCGCGCTCCGGTCGTAGAACGGCGCCATCAGGTCGAGCTCGGTGAGCGTCTCGGCGAGAAACCGGCGCGCCTCCTTGATCGCTCTGATCTCCATGTCGGTCTTGTCGATCATCCCGTTGTTCCTGTTGGCGAGCGCCGCGCCGACATCGAGGCAGCGCATCGAGCAGAAGCGGTGGTAGGGAAAGCGGTCCCAGCGCAGCTGGTGGACGTAGCCGAAGCCCCGCGCCTGACGTCCGCAGACGGCGCAGACGGCTACCCGAGCAAGAGCCGGGTCAGGTCCTCGGCGTCGTCCGGCTGATCCTTGATCCGGTGCGAGGCCAGGACGATGAACCGCGCGATCGCGTTCGCCGCCATGGCTTCCAGTTCGGGGAGCGTGAGAGCGGCGATGGGCTGGTGAAGCCTTCCGCGTCCTTCGAGCCATTGTCCCATCGCCTTCGCTGCCTCGCGCGTGACGTGCGCCTGCCACTCATCGGCCGTCATGACGGTCAGGTGTTGAGCCAAGCCGGGCCACTCGGGGCCGGCGTCGCTGCAGGTGCGGCTGCCGGGGCCGTTGCCGGAGCCGTGCCCGGCTGTGCCGGCCGGCTCCAGGCCGGGGCAGCGCTCGCAGGCGGCGATGCGGCGGGCTGCCCCCAGGCCGGAGCTGCGGGCGATGCGGGCGATACAGCCTTCGGCCGCGCGCGGGTGCTGGGGCTCGGCGCCAGGACCTCGCCGTCCATCACCTTCCGCCATTCCGGCTCGCTCGGCAGAACCACACGGTCGAGCTTGTTGCTGTCGCCGTAGCGCGGATCGTCGCTGGGCTCGACCTTGATCTTGGCAACGAAGGTGATGCCGTTGAGGTCGGCCAGACCGCGCAAGATCCGCTTCGCCTTGGCCGCCTCGCTCATGTCCTGCGGATCGAGCCCGAGCGCGCTGTCGATCATCGCGCGGAAGCTGCCCTTGGAAATCTTCCAGCCGATCGAGACGCCCTGCTCGTCGACCTTGCCGCCGGAGACGGTGAACATCTGCCAGAACTTGCGCCGGACGTGAGGGCCCTCGGCGACGGTGAACTCGGCATCCACCATCAGCACGTCGCTGCCGGGCGCGTTCGAAGCCTTGAGCAGCCCCCGGTCGATCTCGCTCTGGCCGTCGGTCCCACCCGGCCGGATGGTCATGGTGACCTTGGCGAAGGTGCCGTCGGGGATCAGTTCGCCGCTCTTCTGCGGCTCGGCGTCGTTCATGTCGAAGCTCATGGCTCGTCATCCTTTCCGGGTTGCGTTGATCTTGGAGAGCAGCGCGCCGAGGTCGGGCGGCTCGGTGACATCGAGACGGCCGCTGCGATCCTTCGCCGGCAGGCCGAAAGGATTGCCGGCGCGGCAGACGAGGCGGCGTTCTTCGCCGCGCTCGGGCTCATGCCGCCAGCCGTCGCCGTCGCGCGCGAACAGGCTCATGGTGATGACCTGATCGACGATGCCGGGGAGCTCGCGACCGGCCTTGCCACCTTCCATCTGCGGCTGCCAGGTCGTGCGGTTGAACTCGTCGGTGACGCGTTCGAGGATGCCGACGAAGATCACGGTCTTTCCGGAGGCGTGCTGCAGATGCTTGAGCAGGCCGATGACCTCGCGGGCAAGCAGGCCATAGGCGCCGCGGGTGTCCGGTTTGCCAGTCTTGTCGGAGAATGCCTCGGGCCGGGTCTTCGCCCAGGCCATGGCCTGGCGCGTGAGATCGGTAATGCTGTCGACGAAGATGATGCGCTTGCCCGCGATCATCTGAACGAGATCCGGATAGCTCTCCCTGAGATGCTGGTAATGCGCCTCGGAGAAGAAGCCGCTCGGGTCGGCCGACGGATTGACTCCACCAACGAGGCAGCCGAGGTCGAGGGCGTCGGCGAAGGTGCGCACCGGGATGCTGTCGCCGGGCCAGTCCTGGACCGACTTCATGCCGGCCTCGAGGTCGATGCAGAGGGTCTCGGCCGGCGGCAGCGATTTCAGCAAGGATGTCTTGCCGACGCCGCTCGGACCAAAGATCGCCATGGTGGTCTTGGCGCCGGCCGCGGACAGCCGTTCGTCGGCGCTGACGATGCGCAGCGCCATCAGCGGCCTCCCGTGTTGCGTGTCGCGACATCGAGCGCGCACTCACTCCCGCGCGCGCCAGCCTGCCGGGCGAGACCATAGAGCTTGCGCAAGGCGTGCAGGCGGTCGCCGACCGCGCTGAACTCGGCTTCGACCCCGAGCAAGGCGAAGGCGATATCGTCGAGCGTGGCGTCCTCGATCGGCTTGACCACCTGCTCGCGGCGGATTTCGCCGAGCACCGGAACGACGATGGTGTCGGGCAGCGCTTCGAGCGCGTAGTGGCGCTTGCGGATCTCGGTCAGTGCAGCAGAGCTGGTCATCGGGCATCCTCGGACTTGATGGTGAGACGGAAGGTCGGCTTGGCGGTCCGCACCGTGCGGGCGGCGGCGAAGGCCTCGCGGACGGCGGTAGGCCAGGCGGTGTATTTGCGCTCGGGGACCTTGAAGCCGATGTCGACGTAATCGGCCGGGTTCTCCCCGCTCGCACGGATGCGCTCGACGAGTGCGGCGAGCAGCGATTGGTCCCAGTCGACCTTCTTCGGGAGATCGGCAGCGACGACGACGGCGCCGTCCTCGAAACGAACGAGGCCGGTGTCCTTGCCCTCGGCCCGGCGCACCGTCGCTGCCGCGTCGGCATAGCGAAGCGCGATCGCACCTTCGAGCCACTCCTTGAGCCGCTTGGCGGCATCAAGTGCGGCGTCGGCATCCTCCTGGAGCAGCGCCAGATGCTCCGCCGGAAGCTTGGCGATCTCGCCGACCGGCATGGTGCGGATGTCGTCGAGACTGGGGCGGTTGTTGCGATCAGATGCCATCACGCCACCTCCGCCAGCAGGAGGGTGGACAGCGATACCGAGGCTTGTTTCGGCTTCGGGCGGGCGATGGCGAGATAGCTGTAATCGTCCGACCGGTGGCGACGCTGCACGAGATGGATCAGTCCGCGCTCGGCCGCCCACCAGGCGCGGCGCGCGACGCGGGCGAGTTCCGCCCGCTCCCGCTCGGCAAGGCGCGTGCCCTGCGGCATGGTGTCGAGCGCGAGGAATCCACGGTGATATTCGAGGATGTCGCCGGGCGCGGCCTGGCCGACCCAACCACAGAGTTCGATCTCGGTGAGCGGGTTCCGGACAGCGGGGAATCTGGATGCGATGACGTTCATGATGGGCTCCTACTCACGCGCTCGCCGAACCGTCTCACGAGGCCCGGACACCGATCGCCGTCAGGGCAAGGCGGATGTCCTTGACGCGGCGGTAGAGGCTGCTGCGGGCGCCATGGCCGCTCGCCGCAAGGCGATCGACGGTGGTCCGGGAGAGGGCTGCACAGAGAGAGCCGTCGGCGGGTTCGAGCGAGCCAAGACCGCGCTCGACATCGAGACGCTCCTCGGCGGTGGCGAACGCATCGACGGGCTGGCCGAAGAGCGCCGACAGCCCGTCGGCTTCGGCGATGAGGTCGCCGCGGGTCAGCCCGTCGCTCTCGGGAATGACCTCATCGAGCGAGACCGGCGTCGCGCCATACATCCGGCGCTCCCGCTTCACCTTGTTGGCGATGCGCGTCGCCCGATTGGCGAGGATGGCGCCGGCGAAGGCGCCGAGCGTGCCGCGATCTGCGTCGTAGGCGGGAAGCCGGGCGATCAGATCAACGAGCAGGTCCTGGCGGACATCGTCGAGATCGGCGCGAGGAAGCCGCAGCTGGCGGACGAGGCGGCGGGCCGCAATGTCCGCCTCATGAAGAAGGATCTGAAGGTCGTCTCGGGAAATCGAAGAGTGCATCGGTCAACGCCTCGGTCATCGTTCGTGATGTCCGCAGGTTGCCGATGCGCGCGCCAGGATAGGTGGGCACGACGTGGTGATGATGTGGGCGAAGTGTGGGTACTTGGCCCGCGACCACCGGAGACTTCCTGCGATTGGCCGATATCCATCGGCGCCGCAGGTTTGACTGACCGGCTAGGTGTTGCGCAGCTTATTTCGTTTGCAACGGTCGTTGAAATACATCCTTTAAGTCGCGCAACTGGCCGTTCTCATCGAACCAGGTCGCCACTCGATCGATTTCTTTCTCAAAGTCACCGTCGGGGAACCAGCGCATGACTGTGCTCGGCGAAACATTCAGTGCTCCGGCGAGCATCCTGAAGCTCGGCTTGATCCCCCGCGCCTTCAACTGCCCACCGATTGTGATCGCCGCCCATCGCTTCTGATGGGCATCAGAAGCTTGCTCATACTCAGGGTTGGAGCCACCCAGTCGCTCGCGAATGAGAACGATGAGATCCCTCGGGATGTAGAGGTCGTCGTTCCAGCTCAACGCGTCCAACATGCAGGCAATGAGCCAGTTCACCAGCTTGTCGGGAATGGCGAGCCCACGTCGCGTGAGATGAGTTTGCCCAGCCTTAGCGAGGTTCTTGGCCTCGATCAGCTTCTCCATGATCTGGAGAGAGACCTCGCTGATTGCCTCGGGATCGGCATCGAGGACGGAAGCGATCATTTCCGGATCGAACCCGTACTTCCGCAGCTCGCCCTCCATGAAGTAGAGCTGGTCCATACCACCGATTACGGCGACCTCAATTTCGGCGGACGGGTCAGCACGGCGAAGCTTCACGTAGTGCTCGATGGACGGGGCCTTCTTGTATGCCAAGCTCTGCTCATTGTACCCGCCATCTTCCTTGCTGCCGTATCCGGCCATGGCTTTTGCCTCCAAAGACGGCTTCCCGCTCAGCGAGCTAGGAAAGCAATTCGATTTCCTCCG
>NZ_JBEUDS010000049.1:0-5373 GCF_041060555.1 Parapedomonas caeni
AGTCGGCCATCGTCTCGGGCAACTCGATGCAGCGCAAGAAGATGGCCAGGTTGTAGGCCAGCGCATGCAGTTGCAGTCGCACCTCATTGTCGCGGAACTTCCGGCATGACAGCCGCGTCCAGTGGAATCCCCATAGCTCGGCTCATGACCACCCCGGTTCGGGCATCGAAGACTTTCCGACGCCTGTCGGCGTCCGAAACTCTCAACGGAAGCGGTCAGTCCGGTTTCAGCCAAAATGCGTGCTTAGCGGCCGTAGCAATTCAAGAAACTTACGGTTCAATGCGCTTGGCCACCAGATTCTCGACCACCGCCGGTTCGGCCAGCGTCGAGGTGTCGCCCACTTCGCCGGGTTTCCCCTCGGCGATCTTGCGCAGGATGCGGCGCATGATCTTGCCCGAGCGGGTCTTGGGCAGGCCGGGGGCGAACTGGATCGCATCGGGCGTGGCGATCGGTCCGATCTCCTTGCGCACCCATGCCCTCAGCTCGTCGCGCAGCGCCGCGTCGCCTTCCTCGCCGGCATTGAGCGTGACGAACGCGTAAATGCCCTGGCCCTTGATATCGTGCGGCATCCCGACGACCGCCGCCTCGGCCACCCTGGGGTGCGCCACCAGCGCGCTTTCCACCTCGGCGGTGCCCATGCGGTGGCCGGAGACGTTGATCACGTCGTCCACCCGGCCGGTGATCCAGAAATACCCATCCTCGTCGCGCTGCGCGCCGTCGCCGGTGAAATATTTGCCGGGATAGGTGCTGAAATAGGTCTGGAAGAAGCGATCGTGATCGCCCCAGACGGTGCGCATCTGGCCCGGCCAGCTCTGTGTGATGACGAGATTGCCCTCGGTCGTGCCGTCCAGCACCTTGCCTTCTGCGTCGACCAGTTCGGGGAATACGCCCGGCAGCGGCCTGGTGGCTGAGCCGGGCTTCGTTTCCATCGCACCCGGAACCGGCGCGATCAGCGCGCCACCGGTCTCGGTCTGCCACCACGTATCGACGATCTCGCACCGCCCGCCACCGACCACGCGATGATACCATTGCCACGCCTCGGGATTGATCGGCTCTCCCACCGTTCCAAGCAGGCGCAGCTTCGAAAGGTCATGCCGCGTCACCGGCGCATCACCTTCGCGCATCAGTGCGCGGATGGCCGTGGGCGCGGTGTAGAACACGGTGACGCCCAGCCGCTCGCTGGTTTCCCAGAACCGCCCGGCATCGGGATAGGTCGGGACGCCGTCGAACATCACCGTCGCCACACCGTTGGAAAGCGGGCCGTAGACGACATAGGAGTGACCAGTGATCCAGCCGACATCGGCGGTGCACCATAACAGGTCGTCCTGCTTCAGGCCGAACAGCAGATCGGTGGTGAGCGTGACCCACAACAGATAACCGCCGGTGCTGTGCAGCACGCCCTTGGGCTTGCCGGTCGATCCGCTGGTGTAGAGAATGAACAGCGGATCTTCCGCATTCATTGGCTCGGGCGGACAATCGGCATCGACCCCTTTGCTCAAGTCGTGCCACCACCAATCGCGGCCCTCCTTGAGATCGACCTCGGTCGTCGTCCGCTGTACGACGATAACCGTTTCGACCCCGCCCGCCTTTGCACAGGCCGCGTCGACATTGGCCTTTAGGGGAACCGACCTGCCGCCGCGCCTGCCTTCATTGGCGGTGATAACGAGCTTGGCGCCGCAATCGGAAATACGATCAGACAGACTATCGGGTGAAAAGCCACCGAACACCACCGAATGTACCGCGCCGATTCGTGTGCAGGCAAGCATGGCGATCGCGGCTTCGGGTACCATCGGCATGTACAGGATTACCCGATCTCCCTTGGCGACTCCGCGGCCCTTCAACACATTGGCGAAACGACAGACTTCCGTATGCAGTTCGCGGTAAGTGAGGGTTCGCCCCTCGCCCGGCTCGTCCCCTTCGAAAACGATGGCGGCGTTGTCGCCACGGGCATCCAGATGGCGATCGAGGCAGTTGACCGAAACATTCAGTTCGCCGTCGGCAAACCAGCGAATGCCGAAGTCGGCTTTGTCGAAGCTGCTTTCGTTCGCGCGGGTCGGGAAGCTCTCCCAGTCGAGGCGGCGTGCCTGATTTAGCCAGAATGCGTCCGGGTCGCGGGCGATGTCATGATGCATCTGGCGTAGAGTATCGGCTTTGTCGATCATGCCGAGTTCCTTGTCGTCGAAGGCCCTGCTGCGAACGAGGAGACGGCGCTCGGTCCCGTTATCGAGGCTGAACATCCCGCCCCGTCCATCGACCGCATCGAGGATCAATTGGGTGTGTTTCCAAGCCGCGAATTGCGCGCTGCCGATATAGACCGGGATATCGCCGACCTTGCCGATCAGCACGTCGCGCTCGCCGATGCGGAATTCGGCGCGCGGATAGATCATCGGGCTCGATCCGTCGCAGCAACCGCCCGACTGGTGGACCAGCACCGGGCCGTGACGGTCGACGATTTCGGCCAGCAGCGCCGCTCCCGCCTCGGTGGCAATCACACGGCGAACCAAAGCGGCCCGCCCCATTTTTCCCTCGTCCTGCTCGTCACCGTTCGCCATTAGTTTTATCGTTCGAAGGCCGGGCGGCGGGCGAAACTCCGCGTCGCCGTGCCCGGGCTGTTCGCCTCAGAAGAAGCCGAGCTTCTTCGGGCTGTAGCTGACCAGCATGTTCTTGGTCTGCTGATAGTGGTCGAGCATCATGCGGTGGTTTTCGCGCCCGATGCCGGACTGCTTGTATCCCCCGAAGGCCGCGTGGGCAGGGTAGGCGTGATAGCAATTCGTCCACACGCGACCGGCTTCGATCGCGCGGCCGAACCGGTAGCAGGTGTTCGCATCGCGGCTCCACACGCCGGCACCAAGGCCATACAGGGTATCGTTGGCGATCTGGAGCGCTTCCTCGTCGTCCTTGAAGGTGGTGACGGAGACGACCGGGCCGAAGATTTCCTCCTGGAAGATGCGCATCCGGTTATTGCCCTTGAAGATCGTCGGCTCGACGTAATAGCCGTCGGCGATCTCACCTTCGAACCGAGCGGCCTTACCGCCGGTCAGCAATTCGGCGCCTTCCTGTTTGCCGATGTCGATATAGGAGAGGATCTTTTCCTGCTGCTCGGACGATGCCTGCGCCCCGATCATCGTCGCCATATCAAGCGGATTGCCTGCGACGATCGCTTCGGTGCGCGCGATCGCCTTTTCCATGAACCGGTCGTAGATGCTCTCGTGGATCAGCGCGCGGCTGGGACAGGTGCAGACCTCGCCCTGATTAAGCGCGAACATGACGAAGCCTTCGATGGCCTTGTCGAAATAATCGTCATCCTCGCGGCACACGTCGGAGAAGAAGATATTCGGGCTTTTGCCGCCGAGCTCCAACGTCACGGGAATGAGGTTCTCGCTCGCATACTGCATGATCAGGCGACCGGTCGTCGTCTCTCCGGTAAAGGCGATCTTGGCGATCCGGTTGCTGCTGGCAAGCGGCTTGCCTGCCTCAAGGCCGAACCCACTGACAATGTTGAGGACGCCGGCGGGAAGCAAGTCTGCGACCAGCTCCATCCATACGAGGATCGAAGCCGGGGTCTGTTCGGCCGGTTTCAGCACCACGCAGTTTCCGGCCGCGAGCGCTGGCGCCAGTTTCCATGCCGCCATGAGGATCGGGAAGTTCCAAGGGATGATCTGACCGACCACGCCAAGCGGTTCGTGGAAATGGTAGGCAACCGTATCGTGATCGATCTCGGAAATGCTGCCCTCCTGCGAACGGATGCAACCCGCGAAATAGCGGAAGTGATCGATGGCCAGCGGAATATCGGCCGCCATCGCCTCGCGCAGCGGCTTCCCGTTATCCCATGTCTCCGCGATCGCCAGCTTTTCGAGGTTCTCCTCCATTCGGTCAGCGATGCGATTGAGGATCTGGGCGCGCTCGCCCGCGCTGGTGCGGCCCCAGGATTGCTTTGCGGCGTGCGCGGCATCGAGCGCCGCCTCGACGTCGGCCGCCTGACTACGCGCGATCTTGCCGACCGGTTTGCCGGTCACCGATGAAATGTTGTCGAAATAGCGCCCGTCTTTCGGGGCCACCCACTTCCCGCCGATGAAATTGTCGTAACGCTCCGCGAACGGTGCCGCCATTGATGTGGCGGGATTGGTCTGCATGTCCATGATATCATCCTCTCGAAATCGCCGGGCCCTCCCGGTCGCGAGGATGATGGTTCCGTCAAACCTAATGGATTAACAGAGGGCGCCATTGGTGAGGAGGTGAGACTGTCTCACTATTGAGACAGTCGGGCCGTGCTTTTCAAATCAATCGCGCAACAGGCCCGCCTTATCCATTCGGCGATAAAGCGTGGCCCGACCAATACCGAGCAATTTCGCCGCCTTCGTCGCATTCCCGCTAGCCTGCGCCAGCGCCTGCCGCAGCACGGCTCTTTCCGAGTCGTGGAAGGAAATGCTTTCGTCGCGCCCGAGAATGTCCGAAGCCGTCCGGCGTGCTTCGAGACAGGCATCCGTAAGCCCGAAGCGATGTCGCGCCGCAAAGGTCGCGCCAACTACGAGATCGTCGCGATCGACTGCCAGAAGGGCCGCATCGCCGCCGGGCAAATTGGCGTCGATGATCCGGTGTGCGGCGAAATGCTTGCGGAACACGCCGCTCTCGATCCGGCGCGCCGCATCCTGCACGATCTTCTGTACCAATATGCCCATTGCAGCGCTGTGATCGTCGCGACAGTTCGAGATGTCGAGCGCACCGACAAGTCGGCCGGTCGCATCGCGAACCGGTGCGTCCATGCAGCTTATGCCGATATTGCGGGTGGCGAAATGCTCGTCGCGGTGGATCGTGACGGGCCGCCCCTCAATCAGGCAAGTGCCGATACCGTTGGTGCCTTCGCGGCTTTCGCTCCAAACCCCGCCAGGGGTCAGACCGACCCGGTCGAAGAGTTCGCGATCACCTGCTAGGCTGCGCGCTTCTAGAACGACACCGTCATTATCGGACAGCATGACGGCACAGCCGGTCGCGGAAACGGTCTGGAACAGCTGGTCGAGAAGAGGCCGCGCGACATCCAGCATCAACTCGTGGCGCTGTCTCCGTTGAGTAAGGTCGCTACCGGAGACGAGCTCCAGCGTGCGATTGGCCCCGGCGTCGAGGCCGTGCTTGAGGCTGGAACGACACCAACTCGCCGCGACAAGCGAATGCGCGGCACTGGACGAGGATTGCAAAACCTCTTCGACAATCGCTTCGTGTCGCTTTCCCATCGTCTCCGGATATCGCAACATACATTCCCCAAGTGGCATGCCGTCTGACGTGAGCTTCGCCTGAATCCGACCGCAGGACAATCATTTTCCGTCCCGAGCGGCGTCGTCGGGCGCGCAAGGCGCTGAGACAGGGCAGATCGGCCCG
>NZ_JBEUDS010000005.1:0-163525 GCF_041060555.1 Parapedomonas caeni
GCCAGCCTCCGCTTCCTTCAGCACACCAATGATCTGCTCTTCTGTAAACCTCTTGCGCTTCATCTCGTCCGTCCTTCCGTAGGCTGGACTCTAATCGCAACTGGAGGAAATTACCCGGGGCAGGTCACTACGACTAAAGACGTAGCAGACTAGTTTTTGTGGACTGCAAAGGAGGCATCGTGCCGAAGTCGACCACCGCCGAGCTGACACTCGATCCTGTCGTGACGCTGGGAAACGTCCAGGAACTACATGCCCGGCTACGCGGCGCGATGACCGCCGGCGATCTCGTGATCGATGCGATTTTGCTAGAAAAATGCGATTTTTCGCTGGTCCAGCTGCTGGTGAGCGCGTGCCGCTCGGCCGCAGCGGCCGGGCAGCGTTTGCAGCTGCGCGCCACGCCGGACGGCGAACTGGCGAGCCGGTGGCGCCAGGCCGGCCTGCCGGTCGAAACATTTCAGTCACTAATATCGACTCGCCAATAGGAGGCGTAATACGCGTATGGGCAAGCTCATTCTCAGCGTCGACGATTCACCGAGCGTGCGCCAGATGGTCAAGCTGACCCTCGCCGGGGCGGGCTATGATGTGGTGCAGGCCAATGACGGGGCGGAGGGCCTCGCCGCAGCCAGAAGCCGGCAGGCCGATCTGGTCATCACCGATCTCAATATGCCGGTGATGAACGGCATGGCGCTGATCCGCGAGCTGCGCAAGCTGCCGGGTTATCAGGGCACGCCGATCCTGTTTCTCACCACGGAATCCGATGGCGAGCTGAAAAAGGAAGCACGTGCCGCCGGCGCCACGGGCTGGGTCACCAAACCGTTCCAGCAGGAGCAGCTGGTGGCGGTGGTCAAGAAGGTGCTGGGGGCATGACCGCCAACGATCCCACCGCCGTGTTCCTGACCGAGGCGCAGGAACTGCTGGAGCAGCTCGAACAGTCGCTGCTCGACCTGCATGGCGCGCTCGACGATTCCGATCTGATCGACGGCGCCTTCCGCGCGTTGCATACCATCAAGGGCTCGGGCTCGATGTTCGGCTTTGATGCCGTGGCGGCCTTCACCCACCATGTCGAGACCGCCTTCGATCTCGTGCGCAAGGGTCATCTGGCGACCACGCCGGCGCTGATCGATGTAGCGCTCGCCGCGCGCGATCATATCCGGCGGCTGATCGAAACGCCGGATGTCGTCGATCCCCAGCGCGGTCCGGCCATTCTGGCCGACCTTGACGCGGTGATTGCCGATGGCGGCGAGACCGATGCGACGTCGACACCGACGACTGCGCCGATCGCTGCACGCCATCGTTATCGCATTTGTATCAAACTGCCGGAGGATGCTCTGACCACCGGCAACAACCCGCTGCTGCTGCTGGACGAGCTGCGCGCGCTGGGCGAGGCCGAGGTCACGGCAATCGTCGACGACGTGCCGACGCTCGACGCGCTGCAACCCGACGTCTGCACGTTCGGCTGGGTTATCGAACTGGAGACCGAGGCGCCGAAGTCGGCGATCGAGGATGTCTTCCTGTTTCTGCTCGACGACATGACGCTGGACATCGAGGAGAGCGCCGTGCCGTCGCCCGTCGCCCCGGTGGCGCCGACGGTGGTTGAACCGGCGATCCCCGCAGCGTCCGTCGCTGCGCCGGCGGCGCCGGTGGCCGCCAACGATGAACGCCACAGCGACAAGGCAACCGCCAGCCTGCGGGTCTCCGCCGAACGTCTGGATGAACTGATGGACCGGGTCGGCGAACTGGTGATTGCCCAGGCCCGCCTGCGTCAGGTGGCAACCCATTCCGACGACCAGCAGGTCAAGTCCATCGCCGAGGAAATCGAGCGGCTGGTCCTTGACCTGCGGGATACCACCATGGGCATTCGCCTGGTGCCGATCGGCTCGCTGTTCGGGCGCTTCCGCCGCCTGGTCCACGATCTGTCGCGCGATCTCGGCAAGGACGTGGTGCTGACCACGTCCGGCGAGGAGACCGAGCTCGACAAGACCGTGATCGACCGGCTGGCCGACCCGCTGGTGCACCTGATCCGCAATGCCATCGATCATGGCCTGGAGTATGCCGCCGACCGCAGCGCCGCCGGCAAAGCCGCCAGCGGTTCGCTCAAGCTCGCCGCGCGTCATGCCGGGGATCGCATCCTCATCACCATCAGCGACGATGGTCGCGGGCTTGATCGGGCGCGCATCCGCCGCCGGGCGGAGGAGAACGGCCTCATCGCGCCGGAGGCCGAACTCACCGACCCGGAACTGCTGCAGCTGATCTTCCAGCCGGGCTTCTCCACCGCCGCCCAGGTGACCAATGTCTCCGGTCGCGGCGTTGGCATGGACGTGGTCAAGAAAACCATCGAAACGCTGCGCGGCGCCATCGACGTGCGCAGCAGGCCGGGCGCCGGCACCGACATCGTGCTCAGCCTGCCGCTGACACTGGCGATCATCGACGGCCTGCTGGTGCGCATCGGCACCGGTCGCTACGTGATACCGCTGTCGGCGGTCGAAGAATGCGTCGAGCTGACGCCGGACGATGATCGCCGGTCGCAGGGGCGCAATTTCCTCAACATCCGGGGTGATTTGGTGCCGTTCCTGCGCCTGCGGGAGCTGTTCAACCTGTCGACGCCGCCCGATCCCTACCAGAAGGTGGTGGTGGTGTCCTCCGGCGACAATCGGGTCGGCCTGGTGGTCGATCAGGTGCTGGGCGACCACCAGACCGTCATCAAGTCGTTGTCGAAGCTGCATGCCAATGTCGCCACCTTCTCCGGTGCGACCATTCTGGGCGACGGCACCTGCGCGCTCATCCTTGAGGTCGATCATCTGGTGCAATTCGGTCAGGCGCTCGAGGAGCGCCTGAAGGCGGCGAGCTGAGGAGGCCGGCCATGACCCTGAGCAATATCGACGGCGCCTTGCAGGTGCTCACCATCGATCTCAACGGCGAGACCTTCGCGCTGGAGGCGGGGCTGGTGCGGGAAATTCTCGACACCGTCCACGTCACCGACGTGCCGGGCGCCGATCCGTTCGTCAGCGGGCTGATCAATGTGCGCGGCCGGGTGGTGCCCTTGGCCGATCCGCGGCTGCGCTTCGGCATGAACGCGGCGGCCGCGACCATCGATTCCCGCTTCGTCGTCATCGAGATCGATCTCGACGGCGATCCGACAACCATCGCCCTGCGCGCCGACAAGGTGCACGAGGTCACCGAGTTGCCGGTGGAGACATTGGAGGCAACGCCGGCCATCGGCATGAAATGGCGGCCGGAATATATCCGCTGCGTCGGCAAGCGCGGTGAGGATTTCGTGATCGTCCTCGACATCGAGCGGGTCCTGACGGGCCAGCTTCTGCCGGACATGGCGCTCCACTGAGATCGGCGCGCACCACCCAACAGCCCCTCATGACCCATGCAGCCCGAACAGGGCACCCCAGATCCAGGAGAAATCCCATGCGTTTCACCATCAAGGCCAAGCTCGGCCTCGCTTTCAGTGCCGTCATCGTGTTGTCCGGCGTGTCGTCCTATTTCGGTGTCAGCCAGCTCGGCCACATCAATGACGGCATGACCGCCATGATCGAAGGCCCGGTGCGACTGGGCCAGACGGCCCAGGAAATGAAGATCGACATGCTGCAGGCCATCCGGTCGGAAAAGAATCTCATTCTGGCCACCGACCGGGAGTCGATGAAAAAGTCCGCGCAGGAAATGGCGGAGACCCGTCAAAAAATCGACAGTGAGGTGGAAGAGTATCGCCGTTCAGCCAGCGAAGAGGGTCGTCGCCGCGCCGCGGCCTTCCAGGCTGAATGGAAAAACTACCTCGCCGTCCAGGACGAGGTGCAGGAAATCGTCTTCGCCGGCCAGCCGGAGCGCGCCAACACCCTGTCGAGCCAGGAGGGCCGCACCTACCGCCGTAACGCCGAGAAACACCTCAACAGCATTGTCGAGCTGAACAACCAGCGTATCCGGCAGGCCCAGGTGGCGGCCGAGGAGGCCTATGGTCAGGCCCGCACGCTGCTCATCACGCTCGCGCTCGGCGCCCTGGCCATCGGCGCCGCCGCGGCGGCCTTCATCGCCATCGGTATCAGCCGTGGCCTGTCGCGAGCCATTCACCTCGCCGACGCCGTCGCCATCGGTGACCTCAACGCCCGGGTCGAGGTGACCTCCGACGACGAGGTGAAGGACCTGGTCGACGCGCTGTCCCGCATGACCGCCAACCTGCGCGAAACCGCGGCGGTTGCCGACGCCATCGCCGGCGGCGACCTGACGGTGCGGCCGCAGCGTCTGTCGGAACAGGATACGCTGGGCATCGCGCTCGAGCGGATGGTGGACAAGCTGGGTGTTGTCGTCGCCGATGCCATCGCCGCCGCCGACACCGTGTCCTCGGGCAGCCAACAGTTGTCGGCTGGTGCCGAACAGCTGTCGCAGGGCGCCACCGAGCAGGCCTCGTCGGCCGAGGAAGCCTCCTCGTCGATGGAAGAGATGGCCTCCAACATCAAGCAGAACGCCGACAACGCCCAGCAGACCGAGAAGATCGCCCGCCAGTCGGCCACGGACGCCCAGGCCAGCGGCGAGGCAGTGGGCCGGGCCATGGAGGCGATGCAGATCATCGCCGAGAAAATCACCATCGTGCAGGAAATCGCCCGTCAGACCGACCTGCTGGCGCTCAACGCCGCCGTCGAGGCCGCCCGCGCCGGCGAGCACGGCAAGGGCTTCGCGGTGGTCGCCTCGGAGGTGCGCAAGCTCGCTGAACGCAGCCAGTCGGCGGCGGCGGAAATCTCCAACATGTCCTCCCAGACCGTAAAGGCCGCCCAGGAAGCAAGCGAGATGCTGACCCGGCTGGTGCCGGACATCAAGCGCACGGCCGAACTGGTGTCGGAGATCAGCGCCGCCTGCCGCGAGCAGGACATCGGCGCGGACCAGATCAACCAGGCGATCCAGCAGCTCGACAAGGTGACCCAGCAGAATGCCGGCGCGGCCGAGGAAATGTCCTCGACGTCGGAGGAGCTGGCGGCGCAGTCGGAGCGTCTGCAGGCCAACATCTCCTACTTCCGCATCGATGCCGTCGATCAACGCGGCCCGGCCCGTCCGGAAACGCGGCGCGCGCAGCCGGCCACGGCCGCTCGCAAGGCGCTGCCGGCCAAGGCCGCGACGTCGGCACGGGCGGTCAAGGCCAACGGTCATGCCCACCATGCCAACGGCTTCGCGCTCAACCTGAGCACCGGCGGCGCGGATGCCCGTGATGCCGACTTCGAGCGGATGCAGTAAGTGAGGATCGGCGAACGCCATGACGCAATCGATGGAACAGTATGTCACGCTTGGCCTGGGCCGGGAGGTCTTCGCCGTACCGGTTCAGGCTGTGCGGGAAATTCTCGACATGCGGCCCATGACCGCCATTCCCGAGGCCCCGGCCTATTTCGGCGGCCTGATCGATGTCCGCAACGAGAGCATACCGGTTATCGATCTCCGCCGGAAACTGGGACTGCCTGAGGTCGCGGTCACCGAAAGCAGCCGCATTCTGGTCACCGCGGTGGCGGGGGCCGGGCGGGAGCTGGTGCTGGGCCTGGTCGCCGATCGGGTGATCGAGGTCATCGCGCTGGAAGCCGCCGCGGTGGAGGCCGCGCCCGACATCGGCGTGCGCTGGCGCTCCGACTACATCCGCGGCATCGGGCGCAACAGTCAGGGTTTTGTCATCATTCTGGACCTTGCCCGCCTGTTCGCCACCGAGCAGCAGATGTTCATCGGCACCGAGGCAGCCTGAGGCGGCACGATGCCCACACCCGCTCACACCAGGGAAGTATCGTCATGCTGCACCCGTCTGTTCCGTCGTCCGGTACGCGCGCAACCGGCGCCCTGGCCGGGGTCGTGATGCGCTCTGTCGACACCATGATCGAGGCCGACGTCGAGGTGGGGCCGCGCCCCGGTCTGGGGCAGCTCAGCCAGCGCGACTTCGACCGGCTGGCGGCGTTCATTCAGGACTACAGCGGCATCAAGATGCCGATGTCGAAAAAGACCATGCTGGAGGGCCGGTTGCGCCGGCGCCTGCGCAGCCATGGCCTGGCGACCTTCGATGCCTATTGTCGCTTCCTGTTCGACGACGGCGGTCTGGAAGACGAGGCGCCGCATCTGATCGATGTGGTCACCACCAACAAGACCGACTTCTTCCGCGAGCCGGAGCATTTCGACTTCCTGATGAGCCATCTGCTGCCGGCGATGCTGGGGGACGGGCGGGGGCGGGCCTCGACGCCGATCAAGATCTGGAGCGCCGCCAGCTCGACCGGGGCGGAGGCCTATACGCTGGCGATGCTGATGGCCGAGGCGCGCCGGCGGGTGCCGGACCTGACGACCTATATTCTCGGCACCGACATTTGCCATGACGTGCTCAGCACCGCCGTCGATGGCATCTACCCCGAAGCGATGCTGGAGCCCATCCCCGAGGAGTTGCGCCGGCTGTACACCCGTCGGGGCCGCGGCCGGGCGCGCGGCCAGTTCCGCATGGCGCCGGAGCTGCGGGCGCAGGTGCATTTCGGCCGCCTCAACCTGATGGACTCGAGCTTCCCGGTCGATCGCGACATGGACCTGATCTTCTGTCGCAACATTCTCATCTACTTCGACAAGCCGACGCAGCAGCGGGTGCTGGAGCGCCTGACGGAGCATTTGCGCCCGGGTGGTCACCTGGTGCTTGGCCATTCCGAAAGCTTCAGCGGCCGGTCGCTGCCTCTCAAGCAGGTCGTTGCCACGGTTTTCCGCAAGGTCTGATCTGATGCAGAAAACCCGCGTCCTGATTGTCGACGACTCCGCCGCCGTCCGGCAGGCGTTGACGGCGATCATGAGCGCCGACCCGCGTCTGGAAGTCATCGGTTCGGCCAGCGATCCGTTTGTCGCCGCCCGCCGCATCCAGACTGAAGTGCCCGATGTCATCACGCTCGACGTCGAGATGCAGCGCATGGACGGCATCACTTTCCTGCGCAAGATCATGAGCCAGCACCCCATTCCGGTGGTGATGTGTTCGTCGCTCACCGAAGAGGGCTCGGCGACCCTGCTGCAGGCGCTGGAAGCCGGCGCGGTCGACGTCATCCTCAAGCCACGGGTGGACGTGGTGCAGCATCTGCAGGATGCCAGCGTCCGCATCTGCGATGCCGTGCGGGCGGCGGGGCATGCCCGGCTCAACCGGCGGCCGCCGCCGCGCTCGGCGGTGCCCGACGACAAGGCGCGCGTTCAGGCCAGGCTGACCGCCGATGCGGTGCTGCCGCCGCCTCCGGCCCATGGCGCCATGGCACGGACCACCGAGAAGGTGATCTGCGTGGGCGCCTCCACCGGCGGCACCGAGGCGCTGCGCCATGTGTTCGAAAGCCTGCCGCCGGATTGCCCGGGGATCGTGGTCGTGCAGCACATGCCGGAGCGCTTCACGGAATCCTTTGCCCGCCGGCTCGACAGCCTGTGCGCCTGCGACGTCAAGGAAGCCGCCGACGGCGACACGGTGCTGCGCGGGCGCGTGCTGATCGCGCCGGGCAATCGCCATGTGCTGC
This sequence comes from Parapedomonas caeni, assembly GCF_041060555.1. Lineage (NCBI taxonomy): Bacteria > Pseudomonadati > Pseudomonadota > Alphaproteobacteria > Sphingomonadales > Sphingosinicellaceae > Parapedomonas > Parapedomonas caeni. Next base: position 7,491 of record NZ_JBEUDS010000005.1, read on the forward strand.
TCCAGCGCAGCGGCGCGCGCTATCATGTCGCCATCAAGGACGGTCCGCTGGTCAGCCGTCATCGGCCGTCGGTCGACGTGCTGTTCCGCTCGGCGGCGCGCACCGCCGGCAGCAACGCCGTCGGCATCATCCTTACCGGCATGGGCGACGACGGCGCCCAGGGCATGCGGGAACTCAAGGCCGCAGGGGCCAGCACCGTCGCCCAGGACGAAGCCACCTCGGTGGTGTTTGGCATGCCGCGCGAGGCTATTGCCACCGGTTGCATCGACCGGGTGCTGTCGCTGGGCCAGATCGCCGCAGAAATCATGAGGCTCGGAAACCGATGAACGCCCTGACCGCTGTGCATGTCCTGACTGCCCGGCCCGCCGTCCGCGCGGGTGCGGGGGTCGCCACGCCCGGTGTCGGCGACAGGATCAACGCCATCGCCAGCGGCCTGGAGGCGCAGTTCGTGGCCGCCGGTCAGCAGCTCGAGCTGGCGATCGACGGGCTGGGTGGCCTGACGCGGGATTTCGAGACACTGAGCGGCGTTCTGGAAAGCAGCGGCATGCGCGAGGCGGCGGCTGATCTGTCGCTGGTGGTGCAGCGGCTGGGTGGCATGAACGACGGCGCCGACGGCGGTGATGATGCCCTGCTGTCGCGCATGATCGCGCTGGTCGGTAACGGCCTCGAGTATATCGGCCGGATCGGCCAGAGCATGCGCATGATCGTGGCGCTGGTGGTCAACGCGCGCATCGCCGCCGCCGCCCTGCAGGGCGGGGACAGCGACTTTGCCAGCTTTGCCAACCAGATCAGCCGGTCGATTGCGGTGTCCCAGCAAAATCTCGACGACCTGACCGGGGCGATGCAGGCGCTGGAGCGGCGACTGCGGGCCGCGCACGGCGTTCATGCCGCCGTCGAGAGCCGCTGGCAGGCGGTGCTGACCGGGATGCCGGCGCGAATGACGGCCGATCTGCGGCAGATCGAGGCCCGCCGCCAGGGGGTGCAGACGGCCGCACTTGAGGTCGGTGGTCTGGTCCGGGATCTGCGTCAGACCGTGGGTGCGGCGGTGATGGCGCTACAGGTCGGCGACAGCAGCCGACAGCGGCTGGAACATGTGGTGGCGGCGCTGGCGATGGCGTCGCCGGTGCTGCAGCCGGGCCTGGCGCCGCTGCAGGCAGCGCAACTTCAGGACACCGCGCACGAGCATGAGCAGCACGTTACGGCCCTCGATGCGGCGCTGGAGGGGCTGGCGCGCGACGCTGCCCGCATCGTCGAGACCGGGGCCCGCAGCCTCGACATCGGCGACGGCGGCGACACCTCCTTCATGGCCGATCTCGAGCGCGATGTCCGCGAGGCCGATACGGTGCTGCGTGATATCGGCCAGGCGCGCGGCGAGGCCGAGACGGTGCTCGATGCCGTAATGACGGCGGTGGGCCATCTCGAGCGCTATGTCTCGGTGGTGCAGTCGTTCGATGCCGACATGCGGATCATGGCGCTCAACGCCGGGCTGAAGGCGGCCCGGCTCGGCGACGAGGGGCGGGCGCTGTCGAGCATCGCCCTGACGCTGCGGCAGTGCTCGCAGGCGACCGCGGCGGAGTCGACGCAGGCGATGGCGGCGATTCGCGATCTGGCGGGCATCGCCGCGCAACGGCGGTCGGCTTCGGCAAGCCAGAAGGCGATGGCTGATCTGCAGGCGGCGATGAACCGCTCGCTGGCCAATCTGCGCGAGGCCTGCCTGGTTGTCGATGGCCTGCTGCGTGGGCTGCGCCACGACAGCGCGGCGATTTCCGCCTTCATCGGCGACGCCCGCTGCCAGCTCGCCGGCCAGGACCTGCACGTCGCCGAGATGCGCGCGGCGGCTCGGGCGCTCGACGACGTGGCCGGTATCGGGGCTGATGCCGACGCCTCGATGATCGAGGCTGATGCCGACGCCTCGGCGATGACGGCGCTGCTGGCGGCGGTGGCGGCACTCTATACCATGGGCCGCGAGCGGGAGGTGCATCGCACCGTTACGGGCTCGGCTGTCGGCACAGGCCTGGCGGTTGGCGGCGACCCTGACGACAGGGCGGAAGTTGCCGCCGCCGGGCCGGTGCAGGACCTCGACGACATGCTGTTCTGAGCCTCGCGCGGCCGCAGCGGCGCGCCATGCGACCCCCACTTGTCGTCGTATCGCCCGTAACGCCGCTTGCGGCGGCCCGGCTGGTTGAGCCATGCTCCGGCGATGAGGCCGCACGGCCGATGCCGCGGTGCTGCGGCACCGGCCATCCAGCGTCAACATCAAGCGGGAGACAGGCATGACCATGCCGGCCAGCGAGCAGCAGTTCTGGAATCAGCGTTACGACCGCGAGGACTTCGTGTTCGGCGAGGCGCCCAACGCCTTTCTGGTACGGGAAGGTCACCGGCTGCGCCCGGCGATGCGCGCGCTGGCGGTGGCGGATGGCGAGGGTCGCAACGGCGTCTGGCTCGCCGAACAGGGGCTCGACGTCCTGTCGGTGGATTTCTCCCCGGTCGCCCAGGACAAGGCCCGGCAGCTGGCGGCCAGGCGGGGCGTCTCGCTGGCCTTCGAGCAGGTGGACCTGCTGGCTTGGGAATGGCCGCGGGAAGCGTTCGACGTGGTGGCGGCGATCTTTGTCCAGTTCGTCGGGCCCGCCGACCGGGCGCGGCTGTTCGCGCGCATGCTGGACGCCTTGACGCCCGGCGGACTGCTGTTGCTGCAGGGCTACACGCCCGAGCAGCTGCAATACGGCACCGGCGGGCCGGCGCAGGTCGAGAATCTGTACACGCCGGAAATGTTGCGCGCGGCATTTGCTGATCAGGAGATCCTGCGGCTCGATGCCCGGACGGTGACCTTGCGTGAAGGGGCCGGCCACAATGGCCTGTCCGCCGTGATTGACTGTGTGGTGCGTAGACGCGCCTGACGGTGCGCTGCCGGCGAAGGCGACCGGGCAGCCGCTCTTTGCCGCTTGTGCTCTTTGCCGCTTGGTGTCGGCCGTCCGACCGGCTATGGCTGGCGCATGGGCCGTGATTTGTTCGAACATATGCTGGCCGGTGCCCGCAGTGATCTTGGCAGGGCATTGGTGCTGACCATCCTGGTGCAACTGGTGGCGACCAGCGTGGCGCTGGCGCTGCCCCCGATTGCGCCGCGGGTGGCGGCGGACTTCGGTGTCGGTGCCCACGCGGTCGGCTATCAGATCAGTCTGCTGTTCTGCGCCGGCGCGGTCGGCTCGGGGCTGGCTGGCACCTTCATCCGTCGCCATGGTGCCATACGCCTAGAACAGGCGGGACTGTTGATGTTCGCCCTTGGTCTGCTGGGGCTGGCGACGGCGAACCTGGTTGTGGGCGTGCTGGCGACGCTGATGATCGGCCTGGCCTATGGCTTCCAGAATCCGGCGTCATCGCAGATTCTCGGCGCGGTCACACCGGCGGTACGGCGCAACGTGGTTTTTTCGGTCAAGCAGGCCGCGGTGCCGCTGGGCGCGGTGCTGGTCAGCCTTGGCCTGCCGCTGCTCGACGCCGTGGTGGGCTGGCGCCTCGGGTTCCTGTTGCTCGCGGGTTTGCCGCTGGTGCTGCTGGTGGTGTTGTCGGGGCACCCGATGCCGGGCGAGGAGCGCCGGCGCGACGCTCCCTTTCTGGCCGGCCTGGTGCGGGAACAGCGGCTGGTATGGCGACGACGTGAGCTGCGGGTGCTGGCGCTGATCGGCCTGCTGTTCTCGTCCGTGCAGTTGTCGCTGTCGGCATTCACCGTGCTGATGCTGGTCGCCGATGCCGGCTGGTCGTTGCTCAGCGCCGCCTCGGTGGCGGCGGCGGTGCAGATGTCCGGCATGGTCGGGCGGATTTTCTGGGGCGTGGTGGCGGACCGCTGGCGGTCTGGTCTGAAGGTGCTGACGGTCATTGGCATTGGTTGCGGTGCCGCCGTGCTGTCGCTGCCCTGGCTGGCGCAGATGCCGCCGCTGGTCCAGGTGGCGCTGCTGTGCGCTCTCGGGCTGTGCCTGAACGGCTGGAACGGCGTCGCCATGGCCGAGGTGCTGCGCCAGTCGCCGCCGGCCGAGGCCGGCAGCGTCCTGGGCGGCACGCTGGTCTATGTGTTCGTCGGCGTCATGGTCGGACCGTCGAGTTTCGCGCTGCTCTTCGGTCTGACCGGCGGCTACGGCCGGACCTTCGCGCTGACCAGCCTGTTGCTGCTGGCCGGCGGCATCGCGGCGCTGATCGCGCAGTGGCGGGCGGGCCGCCGGACCGGCGGTGCATCAGCGAATGATTGACCCCGGCGCCCGTTAGGATAGGCTGAAAAAGTTCGAACTATTGCTGTGGCGTGGGAGGATGATGCGATGACAGATCGGCCGGACGACGCAAGGACGCGGGTGGCGCGGGCACGGGCAGTGGCCGAGGCGCTCAATCCGGCGATCAACGCCCTGCTGTGGCTCAACCCCGAGGCCGAGGCGATGGCCGCCGCCGCCGCTGGTCCGCTCGACGGCGCGCCGGTGCTGGTCAAGGACTGTATCGACTGGGCCGGCCTGCCGACCACCCATGGCTCGGCGGTGTACCGGGACGCGCAACCCGCGGCGGAGGACGCCGAGGTCGTGCGGCGCTTGCGGGCGGCTGGCGCCACCCTGCTCGGCAAGACGCACCTGAGCGAGTTCTGCTTCGGTGCCACCGGCGAGAACGCCACCTTCGGCAACTGTCGCAACCCGTGGGACACCGCGCGCATCACCGGCGGTTCCAGCAGTGGTTCGGCGGCGGCGGTGGCGGCCGGCATCGCGCCGATGGCGATCGGCACCGATACCGGCGGCTCGGTGCGGGTGCCGGCGGCGCTGTGCGGCGTGGTCGGCCTGCGGCCGACGCTGGGCCGGGTCTCCAACCATGGCGTGCTGGACGTCAGCACCATCTGCGATCTGGTGGGACCGTTCGGCGCCACCGTCACCGACGCCGCCCGCCTGTACGCGGTGATTGCCGGCCATGACCGGCGTGATCCGCTGTCGTTCGACGATCCGGCGCCGTTGCTGGTCGGGATGGAGGGCGATGTGCGCGGGCTACGCGTCGGTCTGCCACGGGCTTTTTTCTACGACGGGCTGCAGGACTGTGTCGCCGATGCGCTGGATGAGGCTGCCCGGGTGCTGGAGCGTCTTGGCTGCACGGTGGTCGATGTGTCGCTGGGCGACGTCGAGACGCTGCGCAGTGGCGGCGCCTTCAAGTTCGTGCTCGCCGACGTCGCGGATGCCCGTCGCGACGTCTACCCGCGACATGCCGCGCGCATCGGCGCCGAGGTGGTGCGGCGCATCGAGCTTGGCCACCAGGTCAGTGGGGCCGACTATGCCCACTGCATCCGCCTGCTCCAGCAGTTCCAGCGCGCGCTGCGCGACACGTTCACCGACTCGGTGGACCTGCTGCTGACGCCGACGACGCCGGTGACGGCGCCGCTGTGGTCGGAGTCCGCCGACATGGTGGCGACCACCCGGCTTGTCGCGCGCAACACCTATGACATCGGTGCGGCTGGCGTGCCCTCGCTCAGCGTCCCGTGCGGCTTCGACCGCAACGGCCTGCCGATCGGCATGCAGCTCACCGCGACCTGGCGGGCGGAGGCGCTGTTGTTCCGCGTCGCGCGCGCCTTCGAGGCGGCCACCGAGCATCACCGGCGCCGCGTGCCTCTCACGGCGTGAGACAAAGGTCAAAAGTTCGAACATTTATATTGATTGTATCTGACCTTTTCGGCAGTCTCCCGCCAAAGAGGGAGAGAATCATGTCCGAACTGCCGCTCAGTGGCGTGAAGATCATCAGTTTCGAGCAATATGGTGCCGCGCCCTACGCCACCATGTTCCTGGCCGACCTCGGCGCCGAGGTCATCAAGGTCGAGGGCGCCGACGGCGATTTCGCCCGCAAGACCGGGCCGCTGACGCTGGGCGACGGTGACAGCCTCTATTACCAGTGCTTCAATCTCAACAAGCGCAGCCTGGTGCTCGATCTCAAGCAGGCCGACGACCGGGCGCTGCTGCACCGGCTGGTGACGGAGTCGCACGCCGTCATCAACAATCTGCGCGGCAGCCTGCCGGCGAAGCTCGGCCTCGACTATGCCGCGCTGTCGGCGGTCAATCCACGCATCGTCTGCGGTCATATTTCCGCCTACGGCCGCACCGGCTCGCGCGCCGACTGGCCCGGCTATGATTTCCTGATGCAGGCCGAGGCCGGTTTCATGGCGCTGACGGGCGACCCCGGCAGCCCGCCGACCCGCGTGGGACTGTCGATGGTCGATTACATGACCGGCATGATGATGGCGTTTGGCGTGGTGAGCGCCATTCGCGGCGCCGAGCACAGCGGCAAGGGCATGGATGTCGACGTGTCGCTGTTCGATGCGGCGTTGCACCAGCTGGCCTACCAGGGCACCTGGTTCCTCAACGAAGGCATCGTCACGCCGCAGACGCCGCGTTCGGCGCATCCCTCCACCGTGCCGGTGCAGCTCTACAAGACCGCCGACGGCTGGCTGTACATCTGCTGCATGAACCAGAAATTCTGGGAAATCCTGGTTGAGCTGATCGGCCGCCCCGAGCTGGGCCGGGATCCGCGTTTCGCCGATATCGCGGCGCGGCGGGACAACCGCGACGTGCTGACGGAAGTGCTGGACGCGGTGTTCATGACCCGCACCCGCGCGGAATGGATGCAGGTGTTGCAGGGGCAGATTCCGGCGGCGCCGGTGGAATCGCTCGATGGCGCGCTCAACAACCCGTTTGTCGCTGAATCCGGCATGGTGCAGCCGGTGGATCATCCGGTCGGGCGGACGCTGCGGATGTTCGCCAATCCGTTGAAACTCGACGGCGCGCGGCTGCGCCAGCGGGCGGCCCCGGCGCTGGACGCCGATGGACCGGCGCTGCGCCAGGCGTTCGCCGCCGACACCGATGTGGCTTGAGGAGAAGTTTGCGTGAAGCTTGACGGTATCAAGGTCATCGATCTCAGCATGTTCCTGCCGGGGCCGGTGATGACCCAGATCATGGCCGACCACGGCGCCGACGTCATCCGGGTCGAGCCGCCGGGCGGCGAACCGAGCCGCGCCTTCGGCCCCTATGACGCCAATGGCCTGTCGATCTGGTTCAAGAACGTGCATCGCGGCAAGCGCAGCATCGTGCTCGATCTCAAGCAGCCCGACGATGTCGATGTGCTGCGCCGGCTGGCCGACGAGGCGGACGTGTTCGTCGAGGGCTTCCGCCCCGGCGTTGCCGCCAAGCTTGGCATCGATGCCGCCACGCTGTGCGCGCGCAATCCGCGCCTGATCTATTGCTCGCTGTCGGCGTTCGGCCAGTCTGGCCCGCTGTCACCCAAGGCCAGCCACGACATGGGCGCGCAGGCCTACACCGGCTTCCTCGCCATCAACGACAATGGCGATGGCCGGCCGGTGGTGCCGGGCCTGCCGTCGGCCGACATGGGCAGTGCGCTGAACGGTCTGGTCGGCATTCTGATGGCGCTCTATCGCCGGTCCACCACCGGGCGTGGCGATATCGTCGATGCCTCGATGTACGACGCGCTGATGGCGTGGACGGCGCATCTGTCCGGTCCGGTACTGGCCGGCGGTCTGCCGCCGACCACCGCCACCCATCGCTCGATCGGCGGCTCGGCTTTCTACAATCTGTATGAAACCCGCGACGGGCGGTTCATCGCGCTGACCGGGCGGGAGATGAAGTTCGCCCGCTCGCTGCTGACCGCGCTGGGTCGGCAGGAACTGATCGAAATGGCCGAGGCCGAGCCGGGGCCGGTGCAGCAGCGGTTGATCGGCGAGATGCGCGCGATTTTCAAGTCGCGCGACTTTGACGACTGGTGCCGGTTCCTGCCGACACTGGAGGTCAGCTGGGCGCCGGTGCTCGACATGGCGGAAGCCTTCGACCACCCCCATGCGGCGGCGCGTGAAATGCTGGTGCCGGATGGCCTGGGCGGACGGGTGGTCGGCACGCCGGTCAAGTTCGCCGACGAGCCGGGCACGGTCCGGCTTGACGCGCCGACGCTCGATGAACAGGGCGTGGCGATCCGCGCCCGCGGCTGGGCACACGACTGACGGGCGGAACACTGTCCGGGGCCATGGGCGCCGGACCAGCGGCCGGCTTGCGACGCCCACGCCATGCGACGTGGGCGTCGAGCTTGCCTGGCGGCTGTCAGCCGGCGGTTTCCTTCAGTTCCAGCCGCATGTTGTAGACGAAATCGCGCGACCGGAAGGTGTTGACCGAGATCAGGTAGATGCTGTTGTTGCTGTCGAAGTAGCGACGGATGATCTGCAGCGCGCACACCCCCACCGGCTCGCCCAGCTTGTTGGCTTCCGTCGGGGTCAGCTGCTTGGCCCGGATATCCTGTGACAGGCCGACCGGCTTGATGCCGTAATTGCGATCGAGCCATTCATAGACCGGGTCGTCGGAGAAATCGACGTCGGCCGGAATGGTGGCGCGCGTGGCGTCAATATAGACCCGCACGATGCACAGCGGCATGTTCTGGTCGTCATGACGCACGCCCTGCAGGCAGTGCCATTCCCGCATCTCGTCGCAGCCCAGCAGGCGGGCAAGCTGACCATCGGCGCGCACGCCTTCGCGGCCGTCCCACAGCATGTGGGTGGCATGGGCATAATTCAGCAGGTCGGTGCGTGATCCCACCGCGTGGCGGAATGTCTCGATCGGCGTGTGGCGCAGGACGGTCGTCCCGGCGCCGCGCCGGCGGCTGAGAAAGCCCTCTTCCTCAAGCTGCTGCAGCGCGCCGCGCACGGCATAGCGACTGGCGCCCAGTTCGGCGCAGAGCTGGATTTCGGTGGGGAAGGCGGCGCCAACCGCGAACTCGCCCGAATCGATGCGGTCGCGCAATTGAACATAGACCCCTTCATGGCTGGGGCGGCGGCCGCCATTGGCCTTGGTCACACGACTCTCCTCTACCGGCGGTGACGGGGCACCGCGTACAGCCTCTGTATTTCGCGCGAAAAGCGACGAAATTCAATCAATCAAACTAATCCGGACAAAAGTTCGAACTTTTCCCATTGACCAATGCGCCGGCCTTTGTCAGCTTGATTGCACGGGACGTGAGACCGCCAAGCCCTGGGGAGGGCGTGAGAGCAACAAGGTCCGTCCAGCGAGTTGAAAGGGAGTATCATGGGGCTTCGGGTTGGCGTGGATGTCGGCGGGACATTCACCGATATTTTCCTGCTCGACGAGAGCGCGAACAAGACGTTCACCGCCAAGGTGCCGTCGACACCGGCTGATCCTTCCGAGGCGGTGATCGCCGGCATCGAGAAGGCCTGCCGCGAGAACGGTCTCGACATGGCCGACATCACTCACGTGATGCACGGGACCACGGTTGCCACCAACGCGGTGCTGACCGGCAATGGCGCCGCTGTCGGCCTGATCGTCACCGAGGGCTACCGGCAGGTGCTGCATCTGGCGCGCGGGTTCGTGCCGGGCGCGCTGTCGGGCTGGATCAATTTCGTCAAGGGCAAGCCGATGGCTGCCCTCAAGTATACCATCGAGGCCTCCGAGCGCATCAGCGCAGCCGGCGACGTGGTGCGCCCGCTGGACGAGGCCAAGCTGCGTGCCGACCTGCAGCGCTTCAAGGGTAGCGGCATCGGCTCGATCACCATCTCGCTGATGAACAGCTACGTCAACGCCGAGCACGAGAAGCGCGTCGAGGCGATCGTCCGCGAGGAACTGCCGGATGTGTCGATTTCGGTGTCGTCGGACACGCTGCCGGAAATGCAGGAATATGAGCGCGCCATCACCACGGTCGCCAATGCCTTCGTGAAGCCGGTGGTCTCGCGCTATGTCTCCAACCTGAAGAACAATCTGGAAGCGCGCACCGGCGAGGTGAAGCTGTCCATCCTGCGTTCGGACGGTGGTCTGGCGACGGCCGCGTCGGCGGCCGACTTCCCGGTCAACCTGCTGATGTCCGGCCCCGCCGGTGGCGTCGCCGGCGCCATCTGGGTCGCCAAGCAGGCGGGGTTCCCCAACATCATCACCTTCGACATGGGCGGCACGTCGACCGACGTCTGCCTGGTGGAGGGCGGCGAGGCGCAGGTGCGCCGCGAGACCGTGGTCCATGACGTGGTGGTGCGCGCCTCGTCGGTTGACGTGCGTACCGTGGGCGCCGGTGGCGGCTCCATCGCCACGGTGCCGGAGCTCACCAAGGCGCTGCGCGTCGGCCCGCAGTCGGCGGGCGCGGTGCCCGGTCCGGCCGCCTACAACAAGGGTGGCACCGAACCGACGGTGACCGACGCCAACGTCGTGCTGGGCTATCTGCCGGCCGACGCCCGGCTGGGTGGCGACATGACCATCCGTCGGGATCTGGCGCTGGCGGCGGTGCAGAAGACCGCCGACGCCCTGGGCCTGAGTGTCGAGGCTGCGGCCGAGGGCATCATCCGCATCGTCAACGAGAACATGTTCGGGGCGCTGCGTCTGGTGTCGGTCGAGCAGGGATATGATCCGCGCAATTTCTCGCTGATGGCCTTCGGTGGCGCCGGTCCGCTGCACGCCAACGCGCTGGGTCGCCTGTTGCAGGCCTGGCCGGTGATCGTACCGCGCGGCCCCGGCGTGCTGTGCGCGGCCGGTGACGCCACCACCCGCCTGCGCGACGAGGCGTCCCGCACGATGATCCGCACCCTCGACGGTATCGATCTGGGCGAGCTCAAATCGATCCTCGATGAGCTGGAACAGCGGGTGCGCGCGACGCTCGACGTCGAGGGCATTCCGGCCGACCAGCAGGAAATCATCTATCAGGTGGACCTGCGTTATGCCGGCCAGTCGGCCGACATCACGGTGGCGGTGCCGCCGGCCGAGTTCGCCGAACATGGCCTCGCCAAGGCCTCCGAGCGGTTCGACCAGCTGCACGAGCAGATGTTCAACTTCAGCCTCGACAAGGCCAAGGAACTGGTGAACCTGCGCGTCATCGCGCAGGGGCCGGGCGCCAATGTCGGCCAGATCGAGCTGGCGCAAGGCGATGGCGACGTGTCCCGCGCGGCGGTGCACACCACCCGCGTCTTCGATCAGGGCGCCTGGCACGAGGCGATCATCTACGACCGGCGCAAGCTGCTCGCAGGCGACCGCATCAACGGCCCCGCCATCGTCACCGAGCTGGATTCCACCACGCTCATCCTGCCCGGCAGCCATGCCACGGTCGATACCGTCGGCAACCTGCTTATCCGCGACGACCGCTGAGTTCTGGAGGCACAAGATGGCTCGGATCATCGAAACCAATACCACGCCCTGGCCGACGGTCGATGTGGACCCGGTCACCCTCGACGTCATCGAGAACGCGCTGCAGAACGCCCGCGTGCAGATGGACGCGATCCTGTTCCGTACCGCGATCTCGCCGATCATCCGCGAGCAGCGCGACGGCTTTCCGGTGCTCACCAACCGTGACGGCATGATGCTGGCCGGCCAGTTCGGATCGCCGGTCGATGGCTTCGTCGACAATTACGACGGCGAAGTCTCCGAAGGCGACGTGCTGCTCACCAACGACCCCTATGCCTGCCAGGGCGCGATCAGCCACCTCAACGACTGGCTGTTCTGCATGCCGGTCTATTATCAGGGCCGCCTGCTTGGCTGGACCGCGATGTTCGGCCACATGTCGGATATCTCCGGCATGACCGCGGCCTCGATGCCGGTGACCTCGTCAGACCTGCTGCAGGAAGGCATCGTCATTCCGCCGGTGAAGATCGTCTCCAAGGGCGTACTGCAGAAGGATCTGCTGCGCATGGCGATGCGCAACTCGCGCACGCCGGACTGGAACGAGGCGGACTTCTTCGCCATCCTGTCGGCCTGCCGCACCGGTGCCGCGCGTCTGATCGAGATGGCCGACCGCTTCGGCCCCGACGTGCTGGTGTCGGCCCAGGATCAGCTGCTCAAGCGCAACCGCGAGGCCATGCGCTCGCTGATCGTCTCGACCATGCCGGAAAAGAAGGTGGTGTTCGAGGACTGGATCTGCGACGACGCCATGGGCTTTGGCCCCTACAAGCTCGGCTGCGAGATGTGGCGCGAGGGCGACAAGCTGATCTTCGACTTCACCCGGACCGATCCGCAATCGGCCGGCTGCGTCAACTTCCTGCTCAACGAGCGGATGTTCAAGATGTTCTGCGGCCAGTTCATGGTCAACGTCTATGACCCGCAGATCGTGCTCAACGACGGCTATATCGATCTCATCGACGTGCGCATTCCCAAGGGCACGCTGCTCAACCCGATCGCGCCGGCGGCTCTCAATGGCCGCACCCACGCGTTGGGCCGCATCTTCGACATCATCAGCGGCCTGTTCGGCTCGGCGAACTCCGACTTCCTGGTGGCGGCAGGCTTTTCCGACAGCCCGCACTTCATGTATTCGGGCTTCGACAAGCGCGACGACTGGTTCTTGCTGTTCCAGATCGGCTTCGGCGGCATCCCCGGCAAGCCGGGTGGCGACGGGCCGGACGGTCACTCGCTGTGGCCGAAGTTCCGCAACGTGCCGAACGAATATATCGAGGCCTACTTCCCGATCCGCATCGATCGCTTCGAATCCCTGCCGGATACCGGCGGCCCGGGCAAGCATCGCGGCGGCAACGGCGTGCGCACGGAATATGTCTTCGAGGTCGAGGGCGAGATTTCCATCCACGACGACCGCTGGCTGACCTATCCGTGGGGCGTCAAGGGCGGCGAGCCCGGCACGCGTAGCCGCAAGCTGCTGGTGCGGGCGACGGGCGAGCAGGAAATCCTGCCGTCGAAGATCGATCACATCTTCGTCAAGCCCGGCGACCGGCTGATCTTCGACACCTGGGGCGGCGGTGGCTGGGGTGACCCGCTGGAGCGCGACCTCGACGCCATTGCCTACGACGTCGAGGCGGGCCTGGTGACGGTTGAAGGCGCGCGCCGTTACGGTGCCGTGGTGTCGGCGGACGGCGTGGTGGATGTCGCCGCCACCGAGGTGCTGCGTGCCCAGATGCGTGCCGCGCGTCCGGCGCCGACGGCGTTCAACTTCGGCCCGCCGGTCGAGGAACTGCGTGCCAGCTGCGTGGCGGAAACCGGCCTTCAGCCGCCGGTCGACCCCAAGCCGTCGCCGATCGCCATCGCCTGGTTCCGCAAGCAGGGCAAGGCGGCGCCGCTGCCGCAGCGTCACGCGGCGGAGTAGGCGCGTGGGCGATACGCCTTCCCCGGACCGCGCCGCGCCGGCCGGCGGCTTTGCCGCCGCCGGCTACGGCCAAGGGCGCATCGGCTTCGGCCGGCGCCCGGCCGTGCTGGTGGTGGATTTCCAGCGCTCGTTCACCGACAAGGCCTACCCCATGGGCCGCTCAGGGCATGTCGACCAGGCGGTGGAGAACACCGCGCGGTTGCTGGCCGTGGCCCGCGCCCAGGGTCTGCCTGTCGCCACCTGCAGCGTCGGCTGGGGCAGCCGGCGGGACATGGGCTACTGGAAGGTCAGCTCGGTCTATCAGGACATGTTCTACGGGGATGCCGGCATGGAGCTCGATCCGCGCGTCGCCGATCCGTCGGACTTCCATTTCATCAAGGGCGCGCCGTCGATCTTCTTCGGCACGCCATTGCAGACGTTTCTGGTGCGCCAGTGCGTCGATACGGTGATCGTCACCGGCTGCACCACCAGCGGCTGCGTGCGGGCCTCCATCGTTGATGCCTTTTCCTACGGCTACCGGGTCATCGTGCCGGAACCGTGCTGTGGTGACCAGGAACTCGGCGCGCATCAGGCCAATCTCGCCGACGTCGGGCGGCGCTATGCCGACGTGGTGGGGCTGGACGAGGTGCTCGCCGCGATCAAGGGGGAACAACAGACCAATGCCTGAACTCAAACGCCCTGATGGCGCCGTCATTCATTACGAAGTGCTGGGCGAGGGCGACCCCGTTCTCTGCCTGGGCGGCTGGGGCACGTTCTGCCACGGCCACACGGCGGGCCTGCCGTTCGGCCTGCTGGAGCGCTATCAGGTCATTTTGATGGATTATCGCGGCATCGGTAATTCCACCGACAATTACGACACGCCGGCGACCATGGAGATGTACGCCGACGACGCCATCGCCGTGCTCGACGCCGTTGGCGCGCGCAACGTCCACCTGCTCGGCATGGTCGGCATCGGCGCCTGCGTCTGCCAGCAGATCGCGGTACGCCGGCCGGATATTGGCCGCTCGCTGGTCAACACCGGCGCCTGGGTGAAGATGGACCCGCTGCTGGAGGACCAGCTCAACCTGTTCCTCGATGTCCATCGCGATGCCGGCTGGGCGACCTTCCAGCGGCTGGTGTGCGCCATGTCGTTCAGCGCCGACTACTACAACGCCAACGCCGCCCGGCTGATCGGGCCGCAGGGGCCGTGGCGGGAACTGATGGGCAAGATCGACACTCACGCCCGCTTCATCGCCGCCAGCGTCATTTATGATGGGGTCGAGCAGTTGAAGACGGTGACGCTGCCGGCGCTGGTGATGCACGCGCCGCTCGACATCGTGACCGGTCCGCGCACCACCAGGCCGATCGAGGACGCGCTGCCCAACGCCACCAGCTTCACCATCGAGGGCGCGGCCCACGTGCTGGCCGGCAAGGAACAGCGCAGCCTGTTCTCGCAGCATCTGTTCGCCTTCTACGACCGGGTGTAAGCCATGCACCGCCTCGCCGCCTCCTGCCTGCTGTTCGTGCCGGGAAACCGGCCGGAACGCTTTGGCAAGGCGCTGGCCTCGGGCGCTGAACTGGTGTGCATCGATCTGGAAGACGCCGTGCCGGCCACCGCCAAGGCCGAGGCGCGCGCCGCCGTGGTGGCGGCGCTGCCGTCGCTGCCGCGCGAGCGCATCGCGGTGCGCATCAACGGCCTGAAAACCGAGGCGGGGCTGCGCGACCTGCTGGCCCTCAAGGATGCCGGCGTCATGCCGGACGCCCTGCTGGTGCCGATGGTGGAAAGCGCCGGCGAACTGGCGCCGTTGCAGGCGGTGGGCGTGCCGGCGTTCATTCCGTTGATCGAAACGGCGGCGGGGCTGGCCGCCGCCACTGAAATTGCTGTTTCCCCCGGGGTCGTCGCCGTCATGTTTGGCGGCGGCGACCTGTCCGGGGAGCTGGGGGTCGAGCTGGCGTGGGAGCCGCTGGCGGTGGCACGCGGCCAGTTGATCCTGGCGTGCGCGCGAGCGCGCGTACCGGCCATCGACGTGCCGTTCGTGCACATGGCGGACGCCGATGGCCTGGCGCTGGAGACACGTCGGGCCCAGGCGCTGGGCTTCGCCGCCAAGGCGGCCATTCACCCGGACCAGGTGGCGATCATTCAGAACATCATGCAGCCGCAGCCGGCGGATATCGCCGAGGCGCGGGCGGCATTGGCGGCGTTCGCCGCCGGCGGCGGACAGGCCGTTCGATACAAGGGCCGGATGCTGGAAGCGCCGCTGGTGCGGCGACTGGAGCGTCTGGTGGCGTTTGAGGAGAAGGATCATGCGTAAGGGGGTCATCGAAGTCGCGCCGGGGCGTTTCCGCGAGACGTTCGGCCGCTACTACGAGGAATTCGAGGTCGGGCATATCTACGAGCATCGCCCGGGCCGGACCATCACCGACGCGGACAACGTGTGGTTCACGCTGCTGACGATGAACACGCATCCCCTGCACTTCGACTATGAATATGCCAAGAAGACCGAGTTCGGCAAACCGCTGGTCGCCTCGCCGTTCACGGTCGCGGTGCTGGTGGGCATGAGCGTCAGCGACGTCAGCCAGAAGGCGGTGGCCAACCTCGGCTGGAGCGACATCAAGCTCACCCATCCGCTGTTCTGCGGCGACACGCTGTACGGCGAGAGCGAGGTGCTGGCCAAGCGCGAGTCCGCCAAGCGGCCGCAGCAGGGCGTCGTCACGGTCAGGACCACCGGCCGCAACCAGCATGGCGACGTGGTGTGCACCTTCGAACGATCGATGCTGGTGTGGAAGCAGGGCTTCGGCCCGGCCGACGATTGAGCGGGAGTTTGCGTTGATGAGCGGAACCAACCAGAGCGCGCCGTTGCGCACCATTGACCCGCAGGACGAGGCGATCCTGCTCAACACCATCGATCGCTGGATCGAGAAGGACGTGCGTCCGGTGGTGATGGAGCACGACCATGCCGACAAGTGGCCCGCCGAACTGGTCGCCCAGATGCAGGAGATGGGGCTGTTCGGCGCGACTATCTCGCAGGAATATGGCGGCCTTGGCCTGCCGGCGACCACCTATGTCAAGATCGTCTCGCGCATCGCCTCGTACTGGATGGCGCTGACCGGCATTTTCAATTCCCACCTGATGCTGGCGGCGGCGGTCGAGCGTTTCGGCACGCCGGAACAGAAGGCGCTGTGGCTGCCGAAGTTCGCCACCGGTGAAATCCGCGGCGGCCTGGCCCTCACCGAGCCCAATGCCGGCACCGACCTGCAGGCGATCCGCACGACCGCGGTGCGCGATGGCGACGATTATGTCATCAACGGCACCAAGACCTGGATCTCCAACGGTATTCACGGCAACTGCTTCGCCCTGCTGGTGAAGACGGACCCGAAGGCCGAGCCGCGTTACAAGGGCATGAGCCTGTTCATCGCGCCCAAGCACGACGGTTTCACGGTCGGCAAGAAGATCAAGAAGCTGGGCTATAACGCCATCGACAGCGCCGAACTGGTGTTCGAGAATTACCGGCTGCCGGCGGCCAACCTGATCGGCGGTGTCGAGGGCCTGGGCTTCCAGCAGGCCACCGGCGGGCTGGAGCTGGGGCGCATCAATGTCGCCTCGCGCGGCGTCGGCCTGGCGGAAGGCGCGCTGCGACTGGCGACGGAATACGCCACCATGCGCGAGACCATGGGCAAGCCGATTTGCGAGCATCAGGCGATTCAGCTGAAAATCGGTGAAATGGTGACGCGTGCACGCGCTGCCCGCCTGTTGACCATGGACGCGGCGGAGGCTTACGACCGTGGCCAGCGGTGTGACATGGAAGCCGGGATGGCGAAATATTTCGCGTCCGAAGCGGCGGTCCGTAATTCCGAGGAAGCCATGCGCATTTTTGGCGGCTACGGCTACTCCAAGGAATATGAGATTGAACGCTACTACCGGGATTCCCTGCTGATGTGCATTGGTGAAGGCACCAATGAAATGCAGCGGATCATCATTTCGAAGCAGTGGGTCAAGCGGCACGCCGCCTGATTCCATAACAAGAAAAGTCTCTGGGGAGCACTGGAGGCATCAACAACGGAAAGGGACATGGGGGAAATCATGACCAAACCAGAACTCAAGCTTGCAACCGCCCTGGTGACCACGGTCGCCCTGGGCTTCACCACGCCGCTGGCCGCTCAGGAAGCAGCCCCGGCGGCTGAAACCGCCGATATCGGCGAAATCGTCGTGACCGCCCGCCGGTTCGATGAAAAGCTGCAGGACGTGCCGGCGGTGGTGTCGGTGCTGACGGCGGAAGCCATCGAGAATACCGGCGCCCGCGTGGCGGCTGACTTCGTGCAGCTGACGCCGGGCGTGACCATCGTCACCGGCAACGTCGAGGCTTCCGATACCCAGATCAACATCCGCGGCCTCAACGGCGCGCGTGACGCGGAAAGCAACGTCGCGCTGGTTGTCGATAGCATCCTGAAGTCCAACACCTCGGCGCTGAACCAGGATCAGGGTTCGGTGCAGCAGATCGAAGTGCTGAAAGGCCCGCAGGGCGCGATCTACGGCCGCAACGCGGCCGCCGGTGCCATCGTTATCTCGACCAAGAAGCCGGGCGACGAGCTGGAAGGCAGCGCGCGCGTCAGCTATGGCAACAACGAGACCATCGAGGCGGCGGCCCTGCTGTCGGGTCCGATCAACGACAAGGTCGGCTTCGTCGTCAACGGCGACTATTCGCGCTCGGACGGCTTCTTCCGCAACAGCTTCCTGCCGACGCCGCTTGCCCAGACCATGTATCCCGGCAACAGCACCAAGGCGAAGTCGGTTGACAATTACGAGCGCTGGAACGTCAACGGCCGGCTGCTGATCACGCCGAGCGACGACACCGAGATCGATCTCAAGGCCCGTTACGGCAAGGTGCGCAGCGGCGCCATCAGCTACAACGCGGCGTTCCAGATCCCGGCGCTGGAAGGCGCCGACAAGGTGTTCAACATCGACATCAACGACCACAAGTTCATCTTCACGCCCAACGTCGACCCGCTGAACACCCAGGAGACCATCGAGGCCTCCGCGCGTCTGACGCAGTCGTTCGGCTCGTTCGACCTGATCGGCTATGTCGCCTATTCGAACATCAAGAACGACTTCTACGCCGACGGCACCAGCGGCGCGTTCGGCTTCTTCGCCGGCGAGCCCAACTGCATCGCCTCCGGCGCGGCAGCCGTGCCGGTGGTCAACCAGGCGCCGTTTGACGAGGCCTATCTCGGCGGCCTCTTCGTCAGTTCGCAGGCCTATTCGCCGACCACCTGCGACGGCACCCAGTATCAGCGCCGCAATCAGGAAGACTTCAGCGCCGAAATCCGGCTGGTCGGCGAGATTGACTCGCTGCGCTGGCAGGTTGGCGCCTATTTCCTGACGCTGGATCGTCGCACCTGCATCAACCTCGGCCTCGACACCGGCCAGGGCGTGGTGCGCGAGTGCTATACCACCGATCCGACCAACCCGACCGAGGCGCTGTCCGACGACACCTACAAGACCAAGGTCTATGCGGGTTTCGGCTCGCTCGACTATGACGTCACCGACGACTTCAAGGTCGGCCTGGCGCTGCGTTATGACATCGAGGACCGTTCCACCAGCAACAACGTGCCGACGGGCCGCATGACCCGCTGGGTCGGCAACCCGCTCACCGGCAACCCCAACGGTACCGCGACCACGCCGGCCAACTACTATCTGAACCCCGGCCTCGACCCCGCCTATAATCCCAGCGGCGTGCTGGCCGACCGCGACCAGACCTACAAGCAGCTGCAGCCGAAGGTCACGCTGAGCTACAAGGTCAACCCGGAGACCTCGCTGTTCGCCAACTGGGGCGTCGGCTTCAAGTCGGGTGGTTTCAACGCCGCCGGCTCACAGTCGGTGGTCGACAACTTCTTCAACGCGCAGTTCAACTCCGGTCTGTCGATCTTCGACGACTACAAGAAGGAACGTTCGAGCGCCTTTGAAGCGGGCATCAAGGGCCGTGGCTTCGACGGCCGCCTGAGCTACGAGCTGGCGGGCTACTACACCACCGTCAAGGACATGCAGTTCTTCGAGTTCTTCGTCGGTCCGTTCGGCCTGCTGCGCGTGGTCTCCAACATCGACAAGGTGGAGCTCTACGGTCTGGAAGGCTCCGCCAGCATGCGGGTGATCGACGGCTGGTCGGTGTTCGGGTCGTTCAACGTCACCGACAGCAAGATCAAGAAGAACAGCGCGCGGCCCTACACCGTGGGCAACAAGTCGCCGTACACCGCCGATTACACGCTGAACATCGGCAGCCAGATGGAAGCGCCGATCAACGACGCGCTGTCGGTGCTGATGCGGGCCGACTACCGCATCACCGGCAAGACCTGGTTCCACACGGTGCAGGACAACACCATCCCGACCATCTTCGGGCTGGATGCCAACCTGAAGAACGCCCAGCGTGATGCCTACGGCGTGCTCAACACCCGACTCAGCCTGAAGGCCGAGAACTGGACCGTCAGCGCCTTCGCGGACAACCTGCTGAACAAGAAGTACGTGGCGGAAGTCATCCCGGCGCCGGAGTTCGGCGGTGTGTTCCTGACGCCTGGCGGTCGTCGCAGCTATGGTCTGGAACTGTCCTACAAGTTCTGACCGTCTGCCGGCTAGGTGTTGCGAGCCGGCGTGTAAGACCTCCTGTGAGGTTGTTAGTGCGTACCCCGGGCCGGCCCTGGCCGGCCCGGGTTTTTGCGATGGCCGGGTCTGAAGGTCCGCCTCGCCAGGATTGAATGAGGAGTGAGAGATGACATCGGGTGCGTTGCAGGGTTTGCGGCTTGTCGAGATGGGGCAGCTGATCGCCGGCCCGTTCTGCGGCCAGTTGATGGCCGATCACGGTGCCGAGGTCATCAAGATCGAGCAGCCCGGCGAGGGCGACCCGATGCGCCAGTGGGGCCGCAACAAGCCGGTCTGGTGGCCGGTGGTTGCCCGCAACAAGAAGAGCATCACGCTCAACCTGCGCGATCCGCGCGGCCAGGATATCGTCCGCCAGCTCGCCGAGAAGTCCGACTTCCTGCTGGAAAATTTCCGTACCGGCACCATGGAGAAGTGGAATCTCGGCTACGACACGCTGTCGACGCTCAATCCCGCGCTCATCATGATCCGCGTCACCGGCTTCGGTCAGACGGGTCCCTATTCCGGGCGCGCCGGCTACGGCTCGATCGGCGAGGCGATGGGCGGCATGCGCAATCTCGCCGGTGACCCGTCGACGCCGCCCAGCCGCGTCGGCCTGTCGATCGGCGACTCGCTGGCGGCCACCTTCGCCTGCCTTGGCGCGCTGATGGCGCTGCAGCATCGCAACCGCACCGGCCATGGCCAGGTGGTGGATTCCGCCATTTACGAGGCGGTGCTGGCGATGATGGAATCGACCGTGCCGGAATATACCGAGGCCGGCTTCATCCGTGAGCGCACCGGCTCGATCCTGCCCAAGGTGGCGCCGTCGAACGTCTACACCACCAAGGACGGCGAGATTCTCATCGCCGCCAACCAGGACAGCGTGTGGAAGCGCATGGCCGAGGCCATGGGTCGCCCCGAGCTGGGCAGCGATCCGCGCTATGCCACCCACCATGCCCGTGGCGAGCACCAGGTCGAGATGGACGAGATGATCAACGCCTGGTCGAAGGAGTGGGACAGCGCGGCGCTGCTTGACCACCTGGAGGCCAATGGCGTGCCGGCGGGCAAGATCTACAAGGCGCCCGACATGCTGGCCGATCCGCACTTCAAGGCGCGCGAGGCGCTGGTCAAGGTCGCCCATCCCGAGTTCAAGAACCTGTGGATGCAGAATGTGTTTCCCAAGCTCTCGGAAACGCCGGGCGAAGTCGCCTGGGCCGGCCCGACGCTGGGGCAGCACAACGAGGATATCTATGGCGGCGTGCTTGGCATGAGCCGCGGCAAGATGGAGGAGTTGAAGGCCGACGGCGTGATCTGAGTTGTCGGCGCGCCCTGTCCGCTGGCGGGCGCGGCGGGGCTTGTTACGCGAAATCGTATGTCCGGGATCGCGCCAGACTGGTTTCAGTCTGGCGCGATTGCGTTCATGGGTGGGGCGATGTGCTGGCGTGCCGGAAGGTCAGCCGCATCTGCTTCTCCAGTTCGATCAGCGCGAAGAATACCACGCCGACACCGACAATCAGGACGCCATCCGCCAGAGGCACCGGATGGGTGCCGAAGATTGCCTGCAACGGCGGCAGGTAGGTGATGGCGAACTGTGCCGCCGTGATTGTGGCGACCGAGAACCATACCACCGGCGTGCCGCGCACGGCCGCCCAGGTCAGCGATGTGCCGTGGATGTTGCGGATGAAGAACAGGTGGAAGATCTCCAGTACCACCAGCATGTTGACCGCCATGGTCTGGGCCAGTTCGGTCGGGTAGCCGCGATCAATGGCGTAGGCGAAGACGCCGAACACGGCGGCCACGAACAGGCCGGAGACCAGAAGAATGTGCCAGACCAGTTCTCCGGTCAGCAATGGCGCCTCGCGGGGGCGCGGCGGCCGGCGCATGGTGCCGGTTTCACTCGGTTCGAAGGCAAGAGCGATGCCCAGGGTGGTAGCGGTGATGAGGTTGACCCACAGGATCTGCACGGCGGTCACCGGCAACGTCATGCTGGCCAGCAGGGCGATCATGATGGTCAGGGCTTCACCGGCGTTGGTGGGCAGCGTCCAGCTGATCACCTTCTTGATGTTGTCATAGACGGTCCGGCCCTCGCGCACCGCGGCGACGATGGACGCGAAGTTGTCGTCGGCCAGTACCAGCTCCGATGCCTCCTTGGCGGCCTCGCTGCCTTTCTGGCCCATCGCGACGCCGGCATCGGCCCGTTTGAGCGCCGGGGCATCGTTGACGCCATCGCCGGTCATCGCCACCGTCAGGCCGCGTGACTGCAGGGCGGTCACCAGCCGCAGTTTGTCCCTCGGCGAGGTGCGGGCAAAGATGTCGGTCTCCATCGCGGCCACATTCAGTTCGGCATCGTCCATCCGGTCGAGGTCGGCGCCGGTGAGCACGCGCGATGTGTTGCGCAGGCCGATCTGCGCGGCGATGGCGCGGGCGGTGGCGGCGTGATCGCCGGTGATCATCTTCACCTGGATGCCGGCGGCATGACATTCGGCGACGGCCGCCACGGCCTCCGGCCGGGGCGGGTCGATGAGGCCGACGAGGCCGATCAGGGTGAGTTCGCCATCGAGATCCCGGTTGTTGAGCACGGTCTTGCTCTGCGGCATCGCGCGCGCGGCGACGGCGATCACCCGCTGGCCCTCGGCCGCGAGTTCCTCGATCCGGTCATTCCAGTAGCCGGGGTCGATCGGGGCCGTGCCGCCGCCGGCGACCTGGTGGTGCCGGCACATGCCCAGCACGACTTCCGGCGCGCCCTTGACGTGCACAAAGCCATGGCCCTCGTGGTCATGGTGCAGCACCGCCATGTAGCGGTGGGCGGCGTCGAAGGGGATCGCGTCGGTACGTGTCGCATGCGGGAATGAGTCGGGGCCGTCGCCGGTGATCTTGCCGGCCAGTGCAATCAACGCGCCTTCCATGGGGTCGCCCTCGACCCGCCATTGTTCGCCGTCGAGATGCACCGCGGCATCGTTGCACAAGGCCGCCGCCCGGGCGAAGGCCATGAGCAGCTCGTCGCGGGTCGGGTCGTCGATGACGCGGTCCCCCCGCCGGATGGTGCCCATTGGCGCGTAACCGTTGCCCTCGACGCCATACAGGCCATCCGACGTCGCCAGCGCGGTCACCACCATTTCATTGCGGGTGAGTGTGCCGGTCTTGTCGGAGCAGATCACGGAAACCGCGCCGAGCGTCTCGATCGCCGGCAGCCGTCGCACGATCGCGTTGCGCCGCGCCATGGCCTGCACACCCACCGCCAGCGTGATGGTCAGCACTGCGGGCAGACCTTCCGGGATCGCGGCCACCGCCAGGCCGACGACGATCATGAACAGCTCGCTGAAGGGCAGGTGGCCGACAAAGCCGCCATAGGCGAGCAGGCAGGCCCCGACCAGCAGGATGAACAGGCTCAGCCAGCGGGCGAACATGTCCATCTGGTGGACCAGGGGGGTGGTGAGCGCCTCGATTGTCGACAGCATGCCGCTGATGCGGCCGATCTGGGTCGCGGCCCCGGTGGCGACCACCAGGCCGCGGGCCGTGCCGGCCGCGATCAGGGTGCCGCTGAACAGCATGGAGCTGCGATCACCCAGCGCGGCACTGGCGGCGACCGGCTCGATGCCCTTCTCCACCGGCACGGACTCGCCGGTGAGGATGGCCTCCTCCGCCTTGAGGCCACGGGCCTCGATCAGCCGGAGATCAGCCGGTACGCGGTCGCCGGCCTCCAGCAGCACGATGTCGCCGGGCACCAGGTCGGCGGCGTCCAGGTCGCGTCGCCTGCCGTCGCGCAGCGCGGCGGTATGGGGCGCCAGCATGCCGCGGATGGCGGCCATGGCGTTTTCCGCCCGTCCCTCCTGGATGAAACCGATGACCGCATTGGCGATGACGACCGCCAGAATAACGCCGGTATCCACCCAGTGCGCCAGTGCCGCCGTGATCGCCGCGGCGGCCAGCAGCACATAGATCAGGATGTTGTGAAACTGGGCCAGCAGGCGCACCAGCGCGCTGCGTCCCGGCGGCTCCGGCAGGCGGTTGGCGCCATGGATGGCCCGGCGCCGATCAGCCTCTTCGGTGCTCAGTCCGCCGGGCGGGGCATCGACGGCGGCCAGTGCCTCGATCGTCGGCAAGGTGTGGAAATCATTGCGCGGCGGCCGTGGTGTCATGGTCGCGGTCATGATCGCTCCTTGCGTCGCGGGGCTCGCCGCCCCCTGGCGCCGGCACGAGTTTTCGCACGGGCTTTCCCCCTGTCCGGCATCGCTCCCCCGGCCGGCGGCGATGCCACCGGACCGGCCGTGGTCTCAGACTAGAGCAGATGACGCGGCAGGAGTAGCCGATGCAGGTCGCCTGATCGGAGTCGAAGAACCGCTGGTCGATATTGATGGCAGGTCGCGGGCACACCCGCGCGGCGTGGCTGTCGCATCAAGGGCGACAGCCGGCAGTCTGGACCGGGTCATGCATATTGTCGGGAGTCGGTGCCGGCGTAAGGCGCCAGGGGGGCGAGCCGGCACGGCAGGGGCGCACGGTTGGTGGAACGCAAGATTGGTGCCCCTGGCCGGACTCGAACCAGCACGCTGTTGCCAGCAACAGATTTTGAGTCTGCCGCGTCTACCAATTCCGCCACAGGGGCACCCGGGCTTGGCGGCCGGCACTATAGAGCCGATGGAGGGCGGGTCAATCGCTGGATTGCGTTCCCGCGCCGGGCGCGGTACCGCCTGATCCAGCTTTGCCGGTTGGCCTGTGTCCTTCCTGTGCTGCCTGTCCCTCTTGCTCTGAAAGTCGCGGCCCCATGGTCGACGCCCGTTCCCCCCGTCCCCGTCCTTCACGACCGCGTGCCGCCGCGGGTCGCCCAGCCGGAGGTGCTCGCGCCACCAGCCCCGAGGAGGCGCCGCAGCGGATCGCCAAGCTGCTCGCCCGTGCCGGCGTCGGCTCGCGCCGCGACGTCGAGCGGATGATCGCCGAGGGCCGGGTGGCGCTCGGCGGCAAGACGCTCGATACCCCGGCGACGCTGCTCGCCTCGCTCGCCGGCGTGACGGTGGATGGCCAGCCGGTGGCGGCGGCCGAGCCCACCCGGATGTGGCGTTTCCACAAGCCGACCGGCTGCCTGACCACGGCGCGTGACCCCGCCGGCCGGCCGACCATTTTCGATCTGCTGCCGCCGGGGCTGCCGCGCCTGCTCACCATCGGCCGGCTCGACTACAACACCGAGGGCCTGCTGCTGCTCACCAACGACGGCGCGCTCAAGCGGCGCTTCGAGCTGCCGGCCAACGAGGTGGAGCGTGTTTATCGGGCGCGGGTGCGCGGCCGGCTTGACCATGTGGCGCTGGCCGAACTGGCCGAGGGCATCGCCATCGAGGGTGTGCGCTATGGCTCGATCATCGCCGAGGTCGAGGCCAGTCAGGGGCTCACCCACTGGCTGTCGCTGAAGCTGCGCGAGGGCAAGAACCGCGAGGTGCGCAACGTGCTGGGGCATCTTGGCTTGCAGGTCGCCCGGCTGATCCGTGTCCGCTACGGCGACTTCGATCTCGGCGACATGGCGCCCGGCAGCATCGAGGAAGTGCCGGAAGCCCAGGTTGCCTGGGCGAGTGGGCAGCGGCACCACCTGCGCGCCGCCGGCAACGACGACAAGACCGCCGGCCGGCCCGGCCGCGCGACATCGCGACGGGGCGCGCCGGAACCGGCACCGGCGGCCGTACCGTCGCGGCTGGTGGTCGACGGGCACCGGGTGCGCGTCCGGCGGGACGACGAGATGGAACCGGCCACGCCCGAACCGCCCGTGCGGGAGGAGGGCAGTCGCGGCGGTGGTCGTGGCACCCGGCGCGTCGCCGGGCGGCGGGCGCCGGCACCCCGCCAGACCGGAGCGCGGGCCGGGGAGGCGCGGCCCGACACCGGCGCCGGCAAGGGGGATGGCGGCAAGGGATCTGGCGGCAGGGGAACTGGTGGTCGCCGCGCCGCCCGTGGCCGGCAGCGGACCGCCGAGGCCCCATCGGCGCCGGAGCGGGTCGCCGGGCCGCCACGCGGGCGATCGCCGGATATCACGCCCTCGGCCCGCCCGGCGAGCGATCGGTCCGCTCGGGACCGTCCCGGCAGGCCCGGGGCGGCCGAGGGCAAGAGTCGCGCCGGCACGCCACGCCGCGCCGGTGATGGCGGCGGCACGGGTCGCGCGGGCGCCGGTCGCGGGCAGGGTGGCGAGGGCCGGCGGCCGGGTGGCGGTCGACCAGGTGGCGGCCGGCCCGGCAAGCCGCGCGGCCGGCGGTCATGAGTCGGCCCGCCTCAACACCTCCGGGGCTGCGGATCATCGCCGGCAGCTGGCGCGGTCGGCGTATCCCCTCGCCCGTGGCGGCGGATGTCCGTCCCACCACCGATCGAGTGCGCGAGGCGCTGTTCAGCATGTTGGCCGCGCGGTTCGGCAGCCTGGAGGGGCTGACGGTGGCCGACCTGTTCGCCGGCAGTGGCGCCCTGGGGCTGGAGGCGTTGTCGCGCGGGGCAGCCCGGGCGATCTTCGTCGACAGCAACCGTGGCGCGGGCCAGGCGATCGCCCGGACACTGGCCGCGTTCGATGCCACCGCCCGGGGCACGGTGCTGACGGCGCCCGCCGACCGGCTGCCGCCGCGTGACACGCCGGTTGATCTCGTGCTGATGGACCCGCCCTATGGCAAGGGGCTGGTGGTGCCCGTGCTGGCCGCGCTTGCCGAGGCTGGCTGGGTTGGGCCGCACAGCTGGGCCAGCGTCGAGACGCCGCGCGAGGAAGCGGTGGATGCCGCCGGCTGGGACGTTGTCCACAGTGCAAGCTACGGCAAAAGCAGGATCAGCCTGCTGCGCCCCGTCGCTGCCGATGGCAGTTGTTAATGCCTTGTATACCAATTGCACTTATGACCATATGGTAAATGCCGCTGGTTCATCAGCGTTTGATGGATCGGCGGACCTGTTTTGGCGAGAACGACAGGGGCAAGTCGATGTCGCTTGGTGTAATGAGTGCGACCGGGCGCCAAGACCCGGATATTAACAAGTCGACGCTGTCGGCGTCGGATTCTGTTGCTGCGGGTGACGGCAGTCTGCGTGTCCTCGTCGCCGAGGATAACCCCGTCAATCAGCTTCTGGTGCAGACCCTGCTGCATCTGGGCGGCCATAGTTGCCAGATCGTCGCCAATGGCGCCGCCGCCGTGGCCGCGGTTCAGGAACAAGACTTCGACGTCGTGCTGATGGATGTACGGATGCCCGAGATGTCGGGTATCGAGGCCAGCCGCGCCATCCGGGCGCTCGGCGGCGTGTTTTCGTCGCTGCCGATCATTGCCATGACCGCCAATTCCTCGCCGGAGGACGCCGAGGAGTGTGCTTCGGCCGGCATGAACGATTACATGCCCAAGCCCATCGACAGGGCGGCTTTCTACCAGAAACTGAGCGGCCTGCGGGCCTGAGCGGCGGTGTCGGTCGCGCGCCCAGGCAATCGCCGGCGTATCGGGGTCAGCTGCGCTCGATCTGGGTCGCGGCGGCATCCAGCGCTGCCGCCATGGCGTTGATCTGCTCGTCGTCCGGCGTCTGGCCGGATAGACGCAGCCGCAGCGCCATCTTGAGGTTTTCCATGGCGCGGAGGATCTGCGGTGGCGGACCGCCGGCTTCCTTGTCGCGGACCCAGGCCATGCGTTCCTCCAGGCCCTGCACCGCGGCGGCGTGCTCGCGCAGCGCCAGGCGGCCGGCCTCGGTGATGCTGTAGAGCTTCTTGCTCTCGGCCTGCTCGGCGCTGACCTGGCCCAGTTCCTCCAGCAGGGTGAGCGTCGGATAGATGACGCCGGCGCTGGGTGAATAGGCGCCGCCCATCCTGTCCTCGATGGCCTTGATCAGCTCGTAGCCGTGGCGTGGCTTCTCGCCGATCAGCTTGAGCACCACCAGCTTGAGGTCGCCGTGCTCGAACATGCGGGCACGCCGGCGTCCGCCGCCCCACATGCCCCCACCGGGGCCGCCGCCAAAGCCGCCGCCCATGCCGCCGGCGCGGGGTCCGCGGCCTTCGCCGCCGAACCAGTCGTGATGACGTCCATGTCGTCTCATAAGTCGCTTTCCTTTCTAAACATGTTTTAGATATATCTTTATTGTTCTAAATGTCAAGGCTGTGCTTCGCGACGTATCGCAAGCCGGCGCGGAGGCCCGCACAGGCGCGTGGCGTCGGGCGGTGTCCTGCGCTACATCCGGGGGCATGAGCAGCCTCACGACCCCCGATCACGCCGATCCGCCCTATATCGCCAGCCTCAATGCGCCCCAGCGCGAGGCCGTGCTGACCACCGACGGTCCGGTGCTGGTGCTGGCGGGCGCCGGCACCGGCAAGACCAGCGCGCTTACCGCCCGGCTGGCGCACCTGGTGGCGACCGGTCGCGCCTGGCCCGGCGAGATTCTCGCCGTCACCTTCACCAACAAGGCGGCGCGCGAGATGCAGCACCGGGTTGGCCAGCTGATCGGCGGCGCGGTGGAGGGGATGCCGTGGCTGGGCACCTTCCACGCGGTGGCCGCGCGCATCCTGCGCCGGCACGCCGAGCTGGTGGGCCTGAAGTCCAACTTCACCATTCTCGACACCGACGATCAGATCCGCCTGATCAAGCAGATCATCCAGGCCGAGGGCATTGACGAGAAGCGCTGGCCGCCACGGGTGTTCGCCGGCATCATCGACCGCTGGAAGAATCGCGGCTGGACGCCGGAGAAGCTGCCGGAGGCCGAGAAGGGCGTGTTCGCCGATGGCCAGGGCGGTGACCTCTACGCCGCCTATCAGGAGCGGCTGAAGACGCTCAACGCCTGCGATTTCGGCGATCTGCTGCTGCACACGCTGACCATTTTCAGCCAGCATGCCGATGTGCTGGCCGACTATCAGCGCCGCTTCAAATACATCCTGGTCGACGAGTATCAGGACACCAACGTCTCGCAGTATCTCTGGCTGCGACTGCTGGCCCAGGCCCGCAAGAACATCTGCTGTGTCGGCGACGACGACCAGTCGATCTATTCCTGGCGCGGCGCCGAGGTCGGCAACATCCTGCGCTTCGAGCAGGACTTCCCCGGCGCCAAGGTGATCCGGCTGGAGCAGAACTACCGCTCCACCCCGCACATTCTCGGCGCGGCCTCCGGGCTGATCACCGCCAACCAGGGCCGGCTCGGCAAGACGCTGTGGACGGACGCGCGCGAGGCGGGCGAGAAGGTGCATGTCATCTCGGTGTGGGACGGCGCGGACGAAGCCCGCACGGTGGGCGAGCGCATAGAGCGGGCGCAGGGGCGCGGCCAGCGGCTGCGCGACTTCGCCATCCTGGTACGCGCCTCGTTCCAGACCCGCGAGTTCGAGGACCGCTTCATCACGCTCGGCCTGCCGTACAAGATCATCGGCGGCTTCCGCTTCTACGAGCGGGCCGAGATCCGCGACGCCATGGCCTATCTGCGGGTGCTGATGCAGCCCGACGATGATCTGGCGTTCGAGCGCATCGTCAACCTGCCCAAGCGCGGGCTGGGCGACAAGACGCTGCAGAAGGTGCATCTGCTGGCGCGCGCCCAGGGCATCCCGATGACCCGTGCCGCCCAGGCGATGGTGGAGACCGACGAGCTGCCGCCCGGCGCCCGCAAGACGCTGGGCAATCTGCTGGCCGATTTCGACCGCTGGCGGGCCGAGCTTCCGCATCTGCCACACGCCGAGCTGGCGCGGCTGGTGCTGGAGGAGTCCGGCTATGTCGCCATGTGGCAGGCCGACCGCTCGCCCGAGGCCGCCGGCCGGCTGGAGAACCTCAACGAACTGACCCGCGCCATCGAGGAGTTCGAGAACCTGTCGGCCTTCCTCGATCATGTTTCCCTGGTGATGGACAACGAGGCGAACGACGATCACGACAAGGTGACGATGATGACGCTGCACGCCGCCAAGGGGCTGGAGTTCGACTCCGTGTTCCTCGCCGGCTGGGAGGAAGGGGTGTTCCCCAACCAGCGCAGCCTGGACGAGGGCGGCACCGCCAGCCTGGAGGAGGAGCGGCGGCTGGCCTATGTCGGCATCACCCGGGCGCGCCGCGTGGCGACCATCCTGCATGCCGCCAACCGCCGGGTCTATGGCCAGTGGCAGTCCTGCATTCCCTCGCGCTTCCTTTCCGAGCTGCCGGCCGAGCATGTCGATCATGAGTCGACGCTCAGCGGCGGCGCCACGCCCAACTGGCGCTGGACGGTGACGCCCCACGACGGCGATCCATTCGGGGTTGCCGGTCGTGGCGAGGGTCGCGGCCCCGGCTGGGGGCGGGCGGCGGCGGCGCTGGGTGCGGGGCTGGCAGGCGCGGCCGGGGCAGGCCGTCCGGGCGACTCGCTGGGCGCCCGCCGCGCGGCGGCGGGGGGACGCCGGGGCACGCTGATCGAGGGCCGGGCAACGTCGCGCAGCGTGTCGTCGCCGGTGTCGGCGATTCCGGTGGGCGCGCGCGTGTTCCACGACAAGTTCGGCTACGGCGCGGTGATCGAGGTCGACGGCAACAAGCTGGAGATCGAATTCGAGCTGTCGGGCCGCAAGCGGGTGGTCGACAGTTTCGTCAGCCTCGCCTAACAGGGCGGCCATGTCCGACATCTCCGCGCCCGAGACGACCGCTGCCGCCAGTCCCGCACCCGAGGCCTGGCGCGTCACCCTGCCCTGCACGCGGGCGGAGGCCGAGGCCGTGCCGTTCGAGGTGCCGGCGTTTGCTCACCTGCCGGTGCCGCCGACGCTGATGACCACCGAGCCCGACGCGCACGCGCCGGACGCCTGGGTGCTGGAGGCGTTTTTCGTCAGCGCCCCGACGGCGGACGATCTGGCGGCGCTGCGGGCGCTGGCGCCCAGTGCCGGCGCCGGGGACGTGACCGTCGAACCCGTCTATCCCGCCGACTGGGTGGTGGAGAGCCAGCGCCAGTTGCGGCCGATCACCGCCGGGCGCTTCCATATCTATACCCGCTTCAGCGCCGACAGCCTGCGGCCGCACCATATCGGCCTGCGCATCGAGGCCGGTCAGGCCTTCGGCACCGGCCAGCACGCCACCACCAGCGGCTGCCTGGGCGCGCTCGACCGGCTGGCGCGATGCTGGCGGCCGCGCAACGCGCTCGATCTGGGCACCGGCTCGGGCATTCTCGCCTTCGCGATCGCCAAACGCTGGCCGCGGGCGCGGGTCACCGCCAGCGACATCGACCCCGTGTCGGTCCGGGTGGCCGCCGCCAACGCGCGGCAGAACGGGGTGGGCGTCGGTGTCGGCGCCGGGCGCATCAGCTTCGCCACCGCCGCCGGTCTGGCCCACGCGACGCTGCGCGCCAACGCGCCGTACGATCTGATCACCGCCAACATCCTGGCGCCGCCGCTGATCGCCATGGCCGCCGACATCAGCGCGGCACTGGCACCGGGGGGCGTGCTGATTCTCGCCGGCCTGCTCGACACACAGGAAGCGGCGGTGGCGGGCGCTTACCGCGCCCATGGTCTGAAGCCGGTGTTCCGCAGCCAGACCGGCGACTGGCCGACGCTGGTGCTGCGCCGCTGACGGGCGCGTGCCCCCCCTGAAACATCAATGCCGTGGATGCATGGCATCCACGGCACAATGACCCGTCCACGGTGTAAGGTGTTACGGCCGCCAGGCGTGGAAGAGTTTCATCTCTTCCATGGCTGGCATGAGCGAGAACGCCTTGCGTCGCGGTCGCCGCGAGGGCTGAACCTCGTCGTTGGCGGCATCAAGGGTGGGGAGGGTCGGCTTGTTGAGCGCCGGCGCCTCAAGGATCTCCACGATGGGGAGGTGCGCTAAAGCTGCACTCATGATGTCCTCCGTTGCATTGTGACCACAATCTGGTCGTGAGCGTGATATAGGAGGCACAGATTGGATTGTGCAGTGCATCAAACCGCAGCTTAGACATGCATTTTTTGCATATGTTGTGGCGGCCGATTTCTTGATGCAGGCCGTGGTTTCGTAATTTTATGTCCCGGCGAGGGCGATGCTGCTAATTCCCTGGCCCTGCTGCCGGCGGGGCGCCTCATAACATTGTGATTGGCCGGCGGTGCCCGGCGGCGGCGACTATCCTTGCGAACGCGCAACGATGTCGAGCCAGGCCGCCTCGTCGATGACGGCAACCCCCAGCGACTGGGCCTTTTTCAGCTTGGAGCCGGCGCCGGGGCCGGCGATCAGCAGGTCGGTCTTGGCTGATACCGACTTGGCGATGCGGGCGCCCAGCCGTTCGGCGCGGGCCTCCGCCTCGTCCCGTGTCATCTGTTCCAGCGTGCCGGTGAACACCAGCGTCTTGCCGGTCACTTCCGACTGGGTGGTCTCGAACACATAAGGTTCGACCGTGACCTCGCGCAGCAGTTCGTCGAGCACCTGGCTGTTGTGCGGTTCGGCGAAGAAGTCGACCAGGGCTTCCGCCACCACCGGGCCGATCTGGGCGACGCTGATGCGCGCCTGCAGCTCGGCGGCCAGTTTCTTCTCGATGTCGGGTGCGGCCAGCCCGCTGTCGCGCATGCGGGCGATGGTCGCCTCACGTTCGGCGCCCAGTGCCTCCAGCGCCGCCCGCAGGGCGCCGAAGTCGCCGTAGGCCTTGGCGAGATCGCGCGCCGTCACCTCGCCGACGTGGCGGATGCCCAGCGCGAAGATGAAGCGGTCGAGCGGCACGGCGCGGCGCGCCTCGATGGCCG
This sequence comes from Parapedomonas caeni, assembly GCF_041060555.1. Taxonomy (NCBI): domain Bacteria; kingdom Pseudomonadati; phylum Pseudomonadota; class Alphaproteobacteria; order Sphingomonadales; family Sphingosinicellaceae; genus Parapedomonas; species Parapedomonas caeni. Next base: position 39,782 of record NZ_JBEUDS010000005.1, read on the forward strand.
CGAGCAGCCGGGCGACCGACTGGCGGCCCCAGCCCTCGCGGGTCTCGATGTCGGCCGCGCGGTCCTTCAGCCGGAAGATGTCAGCCGGCGTATCGATGATGCCATCGGCGAAGAACGCCTCGATGTGCTTTTCCCCCAGCCCCTCGATGTCGAGCGCGGTGCGGGAGACGAAGTGGCGCAGCCGCTCCACCCGCTGGGCCTTGCAGATCAAGCCGCCGGTGCAGCGGCGGATCACCTCGCCGGTCTCGCGTTCGGCATGGCTGCCGCACACCGGGCACAGGTGGGGGAAGGCGAACGGCCGGGCGTCCGCGGGGCGGCGTTCCGGCACCACGCCCAGCACCTGCGGGATGACGTCGCCGGCGCGCTGGACGATCACGGTGTCGCCGATGCGCACGTCCTTGCGGGCGATCTCGTCCTCGTTGTGCAAGGTGGCGTTGGTGACGACGACGCCGCCCACCGTCACCGGCTCCAGCTTGGCGACCGGCGTCAGCGCGCCGGTGCGGCCGACCTGAATCTCGATGTCGCGCAGGATGGTGGTGGCCTTCTCGGCGGGAAATTTGTGGGCGATCGCCCAGCGCGGGCTGCGCGCCACCTGGCCCAGCCGGTCCTGCCAGTCCAGCCGGTCGACCTTGTAGACCACGCCGTCGATGTCATAGCCCAGCCCGGCGCGATCAGCCTCCGTTTCAGCGTAATAGGCGAGGATGTCGTCCAGGCTGGCGCAGCGACGCACCCGCGCGTTGACGGGGAAGCCGTATGACTTCAGCGCCGCCAGCATCTCCCACTGGCTGTCGGCCGGCAGCGCCGAGACCTCGCCCCAGGCATAGGCGAAGAAGCTGAGCGGCCGCTTCGCGGTGATGGCGGGGTCGAGCTGGCGCAGGCTGCCGGCGGCGGCATTGCGCGGGTTGGCGAACGTCTTGTCGCCGGCGGCCGCCTGGGCCTCGTTGAGAGCGGCGAAGTCGGCCTTGGCCATATAGACCTCGCCGCGCACCTCCAGCACCGCCGGCCAGCCGGCGCCGCCCAGCTGCTGCGGGATATCGCCGATGGTGCGCACGTTGGCGGTCACGTCCTCGCCCTCGCTGCCGTCGCCACGGGTGGCGGCCACGGTCAGCGCGCCGTTCTCGTAGCGCAGCGACAGCGACAGGCCGTCGATCTTCGGCTCCGCCGTCACCACCACCGGCGCGGCGGCGTCGAGCTTGAGGAAGCCGCGCACCCGGTCGAGGAAGTCGCGGACGTCCTGGTCGGCGAAGGCGTTGTCGAGGCTCAGCATCGGCCGGGCGTGGCGCACCTTGCGGAACTTCGACACCGGCGCGGCGCCCACCTGATGTGCTGGGCTCAGAAGGTCGACAAGCTGGGGAAAGCGCGCCTCGATCGCCCGGTGGCGGGCCACCAGCCCGTCATAGGCGGCATCCGGGATGCTCGGCGCGTCCTCCTGATAGTAGCGGCGGTTGTGGTCGGCGATCTCCTCGGCGAGCCAGCCCAGCTCGGCCTTCGCCTCCTTCTCCGACAGCGCGTCGACGCCCTTGCGGCGGGTCAGCAGGCGATCCATGGCTCAGGCTCCCAGCAGGCGTTCGGCCTGGGCGCGCGCCTCGTCGGTGACGATATCGCCGGAGAGCATGCGGGCGATCTCCTCGCGCCGTTCGCCGCCGTCGAGCCGGGTGATGGCGGTGCGGGTGGCGCCGTCGCGGGTCGCCTTGGCGATGCGCCACTGGTGGTGGCCGCTGGCGGCGACCTGCGGGCTGTGTGTCACCACCAGCACCTGGGTCTGGCCGCCCAGCCGGCGCAGCCGGTCGCCGATGGCCGAGGCCACCGCGCCGCCGACGCCGCGGTCGATCTCGTCGAAGATCAGCGTGCCGGCCGAACCGTCGGCCGCCAGCGCCACCTTCAGCGCCAGGATGAAGCGGGACATCTCGCCGCCCGAGGCGATCTTCGTCAGCGGGCCGAACGGTGCGCCGGGGTTGGTGGCGATGGTGAACGCCACCCGGTCCTGGCCGGCCGCGCCCCAGGCGTCCTCGGCCAGCGCCTCGACATCGGTCCGGAACCGCGCGGCATCCAGTTTCAGCGGTTTCAGCTCTGCGGCCACCGCCGCGTCCAGCCGGCCGGCCGCCTCGACGCGCGCGGCGTGCAGGGCATCGGCCGCCGCCTTGAAGCGGGTCCGGGCCTGGGCGGTCTCCCGCGTCAGTCGGGCGACGCTTTCCTCGCCGCTCTCCAGTGCGGCCAGCCGCCCGGACAGCTCGGCGGTGAAGGCGGGCAGCGCCTCCACCGTCACCTTGTGCTTGCGGGCAGCACCGCGCAGCTCGAACAGCCGGCTTTCCACCAGTTCGATGCGCTGCGGATCATAGGCCATGGCCTGGCGGGCGCGGGCGAGGTCGTCCTCGCTCAGGCTGGCGGCATCGATGGCCCGGTCGAGCGCCTCCAGCGCGCCGCGCAGGCTGTCGTCCTCGCCGGCCAGCCGTTCCAGCCGGCGGGCCGCCTGGCGCAGCACCGCAAGGCCGCCGTCGCTGCCCCCCAGCGCTTCGAGCACCAGATCGAGATCCCCGGCCAGCCGCTGGCCTTTCAGCATGGCGGCGCGTTCGTCGGCCAGCGCCTGCTCCTCGCCCGGCTCCGGGTTGAGGCGGCTAAGCTCGTCGACGGTATGCGTCAGCCATTCGCGGTCCCGTTCGGCCTCGACCAGTGCCGCCTGCGCTTGCGCCAGCGCGGCGCGACTCGCGGCCCACGCGGCGTGGGCGTCGGCGACCGCCTGGGTAAGGGACGGGTAGCGGCCGAAGGCGTCCAGCAGATCGCGGTGGCCGCGCGGGTTGAGCAGGCCGCGATCGTCGTTCTGGCCATGGATTTCCACCAGCCGCTCGCCGATGTCGCGCAGCAGGGCGACGCCGGCTGGCTGGTCGTTGACGAAGGCCCGCGAGCCGCCGTCGGCCTTCAGCACCCGGCGCAGCAGCAGCACCTCGCCGTCGTCGAGCCCCGACTCCCGCACCAGCACGCGCGCGGGGTGGTCGGCAGGCACCTCGAAGGCGGCGGTGACGGCGGCCTGGGGTGCGCCACTGCGGACCAGACCGGCGTCGGCGCGGGCGCCCAGCGCCAGCCCGAGACTATCGAGCAGAATCGACTTGCCCGCGCCGGTCTCGCCGGTGAGCGCGCACAGGCCGCCCTCGAACTCGATGGTGAGCGCCTCGATCAACACCACGTCACGAATGGTGAGCGAGGTCAGCATGGGCCCGCGTCAGCCTCCGGCTTTGTCGGGCTGGCCGGCGGGCTCCGCCGGTGCCGTGGTGGGCGCTGGCAGCTGTGCGGTGGCCACCGGCTTCAGCCGGTTCATCAGCGCGTAGGAGCGTTCGTACCATTTGGAGCCGGGGTAGTTGTGGCCGAGCACGGCAGCCGACCGCTTGGCCTCCTCGCGCATGCCCAGCTCCAGATAGCACTCGACCATGCGGTGCAGCGCCTCCGGCACATGGGTGGTGGTCTCGTAGCGTTCGATGACGCTGCGGAAGCGCAGCGTCGCGGCGAGAAATTCGTGCCGGCTCTGGTACCAGCGGCCGATCTCCATCTCCTTGCCGGCCAGATGGTCGCGGGTGAGGTCGATCTTCAGGCGGGCATCGGTGGCATAGGAGGTGTTCGGGTAGCGCCGCGTCAGCTCGTTGAGCGACTGGAGCGCCTGCTCGGTGACCTTCTGGTCACGGCCGACGTCCGAGATCTGCTCATAATAGGACAGCGCGATCAGATAGTAGGCGTAGGGCGCGTCACGGTTGCCCGGGTGCAGGCTGAGGAAGCGCTGGGCGGCGAGGATCGCCTCCTGATAGCGGTTGGCCTGGTAGTAGGAGAAGGCCGACATCAGCTGCGCGCGGCGTGCCCACACCGAATAGGGGTGCTGGCGCTCCACCTCGTCGAACAGCATTGCCGCCTGACGATACTGGCCCTTGGCCAGCGTGTCGGCACCGAGATTGTAGAGCGTCTCGACGTCGCGGGCGACGTAGGTCAGCTCTTTCTTGTCCTTGGCGCAGGAGGCAAGGGCGAGGCCTGCCGCCAGCACCAGCAGCGCGCGACGCAGGAAACGGGTCGAGTCGGTTCTCATCATGACCTTCCTTTAGCGAAGCGTTTGCCATCGGCCAAGGCACTCTGGTTGCGAATGCGGCCAAGCCCTGCCATAGCTGCGACCGCTGGATGTAACGACACCAAGGGGCGCTGTGAACCTCCTCGTCTTCTCAACGCTTTATCCGAACGTGTCGCAGCCCAATTTCGGCATCTTCGTCGAGAATTCGGTGCGACACGTGGCCGCCAGCGGCATCGCGACGACGGTGGTGGCGCCCAATGGCGTGCCGCCCTGGCCGCTGGACCGGCTGACCCGCTACCGGGCGCTGGCCGATCTGCCGGAGGCGGAGACCTGGCGCGGGCTGGATGTCCGCCGGCCACGGTTCCAGCTGTTGCCGGCGATCGGCTGGCGCTTCAATCCGGCGGCCATCGTGCGTGCCGCCCGGCCGGTGTTGCACCGGCTGCGGGCTGAAGGCTTCGTGTTCGACGCCATCGATGCCCAGTTCTTCTACCCCTGCGGCGTGGCGGCGGTGCAGCTGGCTCGCGAGTTCAACGTGCCGGTGACCATCAAGGCGCGTGGCTCCGACATCGCGCTTTGGGGCCAGCGGCCGGCGGCGCGGCGCGCCATCCTGTGGGCAGCCGGCCGTGCCCAGGGCATCACGGCGGTGTCGGAGAAGCTCAAGGGCGAGATCGAGGCCATGGGGGTGCCCGACGAGAAGATCGGGGTGCATTACACGGCGGTCGATCTCGACAATTTCGCCCCCGGCGACCGGCAGGCGGCGCGCGCCGCGCTGGCCGGCGAACTGGGGCTGGAACCGGGGCCGGGGTGCGACTCCGGGCGGCCGCTGATCGTCTCTGTCGGCAGCCTGACGCCGGTGAAGGACTTTCCGCTGCTGCTCAACGCGCTGCGCCAGGTGCCGGCGGCCGACCTGCTGATCGCCGGTCACGGCCCCGAGCGGGCGGCGCTGGAGCAGCTGGCGGGCACGCTCGGGCTCGGTGCGCGGGTGCGCTTCCTTGGCGCCATCGCCCACGACCGCCTGCCGCTGCTCTATCGCGCGGCGGACCTGTTCGCGCTGGCCAGCCAGCGGGAGGGGCTCGCCAATGTCTGGATCGAGGCGCTGGCCTCCGGCACCCCGGTGGTGACCACCGATGTCGGCGGCGCCCGCGAGGTGATCGACCGGCCGGAAGCCGGCCGGGTGGCGGCGGCGCGGACACCCGAGGCCCTGGCGGCGGCGATCAACGACGTGCTGGCGATGCCGGTGGATCCGCAGGCGGCCCGCGCCTCGGCCGAACGCTTCTCCTGGGCGCGCCATGTCTCGGCCAAGCGGGCGCATCTGGAGCGGCTGGTCGCCGGGCACTGAGCCTGCGAGATGTTGATCAGGCGGGATGTGGATCAGGTGGGCGGCGGCCGGTGTGGTGGCTGCCAATCCTACACATATTGGCCGGTGGTCGCAGGCCCGTGCGGTCGCCTATGGTCGGGTGCCATTCAGGGAGAAGGATGCGGATGACCGACTATCACGCCGTCGCGGCGCTCGATGACATTGCCGAGGGCAGCAATCGTGCCTTCAAGGTAGGCGATCTGTCGGTGCTGATCTGTCGTCAGGCCGGCGAGGTGTTCGCTATCGAGAACAACTGCACCCACGCGCTGCAAGCGCTGGAGGGTGGCAAGATGCGCGGCGACAAGCTGTTCTGCCCCGCCCATGGTGCCTGCTTCAACCTGCGCACCGGCCAGCCGATCGGCACCGTCACCCGCAAGCCGGTGCGCACCTTCCCGGTGCGCGTCACCGACGGCACCATCGAGGTCTCGCTCGGCGACTGATGGCGTGTCGTGTCTAGAGGGCGGCGGCCCGCTGGAAGGCCGGCCGCGCCAGCAGCCGCTCGTAATAGGCGGCGGTGCGCGGTTTGAAGTGGGGCCGCCAGCCCAGCCGCGCGTCGGCGAGATAGAGCGCGAAGCCGACGCAGATGTCGGCGATGGTGAAGCGCCCGGCACACAGATAGTCCCGATCCGCGAGCGCCGCCTCCAATGATCGCAGGCGGGAGAAGAACCAGGCGGTATAGTCGTCGGCGGCCTTTTTCAGCGTCGGGTCCGGCTCGAACTGGGTGTAGCGCAGCACGATGGTCTGCGGGAAGGTCAGCGTCGCGTCGGCGCGGTGCAGCCAGTTGAGATAGTCGCCATAGGCGGGTTCATCGACGGCGACGGCAAGGTCGGTGGGGCCATGGCGGTCCACCAGATACTGGGCCATGGCGACGGATTCGCTCATCCGCGTCTCGCCATCGACGAGGAACGGCACCGTGCCCAGCGGGTTGACCGCCAGGAAGTCGGGCGAGGTCAGCCGGGGCGGGAAGGGCAGTATCACCAGGTCATAGGGCAGGCCCATCTCCTCCAGCGTCCACAGCGGGCGCAGCGAGCGGGAAACGGTGCAGTGATACAGCGTGATGGACATGACGGACGGTCCTGAAAAGCGGTTTGAATGGCCTGTTGTGAGACATTCGATGGCCGTTGTCGCGGGAGAGATGTGGACTTGGGTGTGCCGGGGCGCTTAGATCGGCGCGCTGCCGGCTTGCGGTGGCGCCTGTGAGGGTTGCGCTGCCCATGCTTCTCGATCCGTTCATTGTCGCCCTGTTTGTCTGCGTGGTGCTGGCGAGCCTGCTGCCGGTCTCCGGCGCGCCGGCCGAATGGCTGGATGGCGTGACGACGGCGGCCATCGTGCTGCTGTTCTTCCTGCACGGCGTGCGGCTGAAACGCGACGCGCTGATCGCCGGTCTCGGCCACTGGCGGCTGCACCTGCTGATTCTCGCCATCACCTATGCGGCGTTTCCGTTGCTCGGGCTGGGCCTGCGGCTGGTGGGCGGGCCACTGATGACGCCGTCGCTGTGGCTGGGCGTGCTGTTCATCTGCGTGCTGCCGTCGACCGTGCAGTCGTCCATCGCCTTCACCTCCATCGCCGGCGGCAATGTGGCGGCCTCGCTGTGCGCGGCGGCCTTCTCCAACCTGCTGGGCGTGCTGCTGACGCCGCTGCTCGTCGGGCTGGTGATGCAAATGGATGGCGGTCACGGCATGTCGGGCGCGCATGTGGCCCGCATCGCGCTGCTGCTGCTGGCGCCGTTCGTCGTCGGTCATCTGTTGCGGCCGTGGCTGGGCGACTGGGCCGACCGGCGCAAGACGCTGCTGTCGTTCACCGATCGCGGCACCATATTGCTTGCCGTCTACGGCTCCTTCTCGGCGGCCGTGGTCAGCGGGCTGTGGCAGCAGGTGGACGCGGTGCAGCTGGCGGTGCTGGTGGGCGTGTGCTGCGTGTTGCTGGCGCTGGTGCTGGGGCTGACCTTCGCCGTCGCCCGGCTCGCCGGGTTCGATCGCGCCGACCAGATCGCCATCGTCTTCGCCGGCTCCAAGAAGTCGCTGGCCAGCGGCGTGCCGATGGCGCGGGTGCTGTTCCCCGGCGCCGCCGCCGGGCCGATGCTGCTGCCGATCATGATCTTCCACCAGATCCAGCTGGTGGTGTGCGCCTGGCTGGCGCGCCGCTACGCGGCCCACCGGCCGGAGGCCTGACGGCCACCAGCCGGCGGTATCGCCACCTCAGTGCATCTTGAAGCGGATCGGCACCGACTTCGGCCCGCAGACGAAGTTGGCCTCCATCCGCTTGGGCGTGCCCGCCAGCTCGACCGCCTCCAGGCGCGGCAGCAGTTCCTCCCACAGGATGCGCATTTCCATGCGTGCCAGGTGCTGGCCCAGGCAGACATGGGCGCCATAGCCGAACGCCACGTGCTTGTTGGGCGAGCGGGTGATGTCGAAGCGGTAGGGGTCGTTGAACACCGCCTCGTCGCGATTGCCCGACGGGTAGCACAGCATCATCCAGTCGCCCTTGGCGATGCGCTGGCCGGCGACTTCGGTATCCTCGGTGGCGGTGCGCATGAAGTGCTTCACCGGCGTCTCCCAGCGGATCGATTCCTCGATGAAACCGCGCATCAGCCCCGGATCGGCCTTCAGCCTGGCGAACTGGTCGGGGTTTTCCGCCAGCGCCCACAGCGCGCCCGAGGTGGTGTTGGAGGTGGTGTCGTGACCGGCGGTCGCGGCGATGATGTAGTAGGACATCGCCTCCAGATGCCCCAGCGGCTCGCCGTTGATGGTGCCATTGGCGATGACGCTGGCGAGATCGTTGCGCGCCTGGCGCCGCCGGTCGTCGGTCATCTCGTTGAAGTAGATCATGAAGTCCGCCACCGTCGCCTGCACGGAGGCCAGGCCCTCGGCGGAGTCGACAATCGAGCCGGTACGGTTGAGCTCGGGGTCGGCGCTGCCGAACAGCTCCTGCGTCAGCTTGAGCATCCGCGCCTCGTCGCACGCGGGCACGCCGATCACTTCCATGATGACATGCAGCGGGTAGAGGAAGGCGACGTCCTTGGCGAAGTCGCACTGGTCGCCGAGGTCGGCCATGCGGTCGACGAAGCCGCGGGCGATGGTGCGGATGCGCGCCTCCAGGCTGTTGAGGCTCTGCGGCTGGAACCACGACTGGGTGAGCTTGCGGTAGTTGCCATGGTCGGGATTGTCCATCTGCACCAGCGAGCGCACCAGATGCGGCGAACCACCCATCATCGCCCGCACCTTGCGGTCATTCTCGATGGTGGTGACGATGGTGGCGCGGTCGCCGTTGTGGAACACCTCGTTGCGCAACTCGATGTCACGGATGTCGGCGTTGCGGGTGACCACCCAGAAGGGGTCGTAATTGTCCGGCTGGGCCATCGCCAGCGGCGACTCCCGGCGCAATTGCGCGAAGGCCGCGTCAATGCGGTGCCAGTCGGCATAGGCTTTCGGGTCGACAATGGTGTTCGCGAGTTCCTGTGCAATCATCTGTTGAGCCTCCCCAGGGTCGGATGTTCCGACATTCAGTCCCCGTCGGATTTTCCGACTCCATGCCGTCAGGGCTAACATGAAACTTGCTATACAGCCAACAAATAAGTTACGACGGTGCCATGATGCCGCTGTCCCGTCCTGAATCCGCCTCGTCCGCCCGCCGCCGCACCCAGGCCGAGCGCAGCGACGAGTCCGAACGCCGGCTGCTCGACGCCACGGTGGCGGTGGTCGCCGGCGAGGGCGTGCGGGCCGCCACCTTCGAGGCGATCGGCCGGGTCGCCGGCTACAGCCGTGGGCTGGCGACGCAGAAATTCGGCTCCAAGGACGGGCTCATCAAGGCGCTGATCGCCGACCTGCACGCCCGCCAGGACGCGCTGCTGACCGCCCACCACATGGACGACATGCCGGGGTTGGAGGCCGCGCTCGGTTACGCCGACCTGTACCTGCGCGACCTCACCGAGAACGCCGAGACGCGGGCCTATTTCATGCTGATGGCGGAGGCGATCGCCGACCTGTCGGCGTTGCGCGCGGCCTTCGCCGCCTCGCACGAGACGGTGAAGCAGTTTCTCGCAGGCTTCATCGTCCGCGGCCAGCGGGAGGGCGCCATCCGCGCCGAGGTCGACCCGGAGGCGGCGGCGCTGATGATCGGCACCATGCTGCTGGGCTTGAGCGTGCAGTGGCTGATCGACCCGACGCTGGACGTCGCGCGCGTGCGCGTCGCCAGCCTGGAGACGCTGCGGCTGGCCTTCGCCGCGCCGGCGCGGCGCGCGCGGGGCTGACCGGAGCCCAAAAGATCACCGGGGGGAGGAGAGAGAGCATGAGCACGGACGCACCGTACCGCCAGTGGCAGTGCCGCACCTGCGGTTATATTTACGACGAGGCCGAAGGCTGGCCGGACGACGGCATCGCGCCGGGCACCCGCTGGGCGGACGTGCCGGAGGACTGGGTCTGTCCGCTGTGCGGCACGTCCAAGGACCAGTTCGACATGGAACCCGTCTGAGGGCGCGAAACGTCAGCCTATTGGTGGCCGGCCCACTCCTTCGCCCGCAGATCCTTGCGCATGATCTTGCCTGACACGGTCTTGGGTAGACTGGTGACGAACTCGATCTTGCGCGGATATTTGTAGGGCGCGGTGACGGCCTTCACATGGTCCTGCAGTTCCTTCACCAGTGCGTCCGAGCCGGTAAAGCCGGGCGCCAGGATGACGAACGCCTTGACCACCTCGCCGCGCGTCGGGTCGGGGCTGGCGACGACAGCGGATTCCGCCACCGCCGGATGCTCGATCAGCGCGCTTTCCACCTCGAACGGCCCGATGCGGTAGCCCGACGACAGGATCACGTCGTCGGCGCGGCCGACGAACCAGAAATACCCGTCGGCGTCCACCGTCGCCCGGTCGCCGGTAAGGTACCAGTCGCCGCGGAACACCGAGGCGGTGCGGTCCGGGTCGCCGCGATAGCCCTTGAACAGCCCCATCGGCCGGGCGGGCGCCACCCGCAGGGCGATGTCGCCCTCGGTGTCTGGCGGCAGCGGGTTGCCCGCCTCGTCGATCACCGCCAGCTCGATGCCGGGCGAGGGCTTGCCCATCGAGCCCGCCCGCACCGGCACGCCCTGGAAATTGCCGCACAGCAGGATGGTCTCGGTCTGGCCGTAGCCGTCCATGATCGCCAGGCCGGTGGCCTTGGACCAGGCGGCGATGACCTCGGGGTTGAGCGGCTCGCCGGCACCGACGCAGTGGCGCAGCGCCGGGAAGCGGCGGGCCGACAAGTCCTGCTGCACGAACATGCGGTAGGCGGTGGGCGGCGCGCACAGCGTGGTGATCGGGTGAGCCTCCAGCAGGTCGAGCGTCGCCGTGGCGTCGAAGCCGTGAGCGTGGTGGACGAACATCGCCGCGCCCATCAGCCAGGGGGCGAACAGGCTCGACCAGGCGGCCTTGGCCCAGCCGGTGTCGGAGAGGTTCCAGTGCAGGTCGCCGGGGCGCAGGTCGAGCCAGAACCGCCCCGTCACCTCATGGCCCAGCGGATAGCCGTGACCATGCACCGTCATCTTCGGATAGCCGGTGGTGCCGGAGGTGAAATAGCACAGCGCGTCCTCGTCGGCCGCCGTGTCGGCGATCGCTTCCAGCGGTGTGGCGGCCGCCCGGGCGGCCGTGTAATCGGTCCAGCCGTGGCGCGGGCCATCGACGTGCAGCAGTGCCGGGCGGGCATCGGAGTCGATCAGCGCCTGCTCGACATGGCCCGCGCAGTCGCGGTTGGAAATGACGGCGGTGGCGCCGGAGGCGCGCAGCCGGTAGCCGATGTCCTTGGCCGACAGCTGGGTGGTGCCGGGCGACGCCACCGCGCCCAGCTGCAGGCAGGCCAGCATCAGCTCCCACCACGGCAGTTCGCGTGACAGGATCACCAGCACGGTGTCGCCGCGCCGGACGCCGGCATCCGCCAGCACGGCCGCCGCCTGACGGGCGCGGGCCAGCATGTCGGCGAAGCTGAGCCGGACCACGGTCCCGTCGGCGTCGGTCCACAGCAGCGCCAGCGCGTCCGGCGTGCGGGTGGCCCAGTCGGCCATCACGTCGGCGACGAAGTTAAAACGCTCCGGTCGGCGCCACGTGAAGTGGCGCCGGGCATCCTCATAATCGAACGGCATGGTGTCTCAGCGTGCCATGTTGATGACGTGGAGCTGGGTGAATTCGTGCAGGCCCTCCTGCCCGAACTCGGCGCCGATGCCCGACTGCTTGGCGCCGCCGAACGGAATGTTGGGGCCGAAGTCGAGGTGCTTGTTCACCCACACCGTGCCGGTGTCCATCCGGCTGGCGATGTCGAACGCCGTGTCGATGTCGGCCGACCATACCGAGCCGCCCAGGCCGTAGGGCGAGGCGTTAGCGCGGGCCAGCGCGTCGTCGGCGTCGCTGAACTTGATGATCGGCAGAATCGGGCCGAACTGCTCCTCGTCGACGATCTTGGTGCCGTCGCTGACGTCGCGCACGATGGTCGGGCGGACGAAGAAGCCCGGCTGGTCGGGGATGGTGCCGCCGGCGACGATGCGGCCGCTGGCGCGGGCGTCCTCAAGGAAACCCTTGAGCTTCTCGAACTGCATGCGGTTCTGCACCGGGCCGATCTGCGTACCCTGCTTCAGGCCGTCGTCGACGATGGCCGCATCGGCGATCTTGGCCAGCTCGTCGCACAGCTGGTCGTAGATCGACTCATGGGCATAGACGCGCTTGATCGCCAGGCAGACCTGGCCGGCGTTGAAGAAGGCGCCACCGAAAATGCCCGGCGCGGCGGCCTTCGGGTCGGCGTCGCCCAGCACGATGGCGGCGTCGTTGCCGCCCAGTTCGAGCGTGATGCGCTTGATGGTGTCGGCGGCGCTCGCCATCACCTTCTTGCCGGTGTCGGTGGAGCCGGTGAAGGAGACCTTGCGCACGTCCGGGTGCTTGGTCAGCACATGGCCGAGGTCATTGGCGTCGGTGACGATGTTGACCACGCCGGGGGGCAGGATTTCGTTCAGCAGCTCGCCCAGCTTCAGCGTGGTCAGCGGCGTCGTCGGCGCCGGCTTGATGACCATGGTGTTGCCGGCCAGCAGCGCCGGCGGCATCTTGAAGGCGACGATCATCACCGGGAAGTTCCACGGAATGATCGCGGCCACCACGCCCAGCGGCCGGCGCTGGGTGACGACCTTGCGGTTCTCGTTGTCCTCGATGGTCTCCTGCGGCAGGTCGAGGGTGGCGAAGTAACGGAAGAAGGCGGCGGAATACTGGATTTCGCCCATGGCTTCCGGCAGCGGCTTGCCCTGTTCCTGGGTCAGCAGGCGGGCGAACTCCTCGGTGCGGGCCTCCAGCGCGTCGGCGATCTTGTTGAGCGCGGCCTTGCGCTCGGCGATCGGCGTCGCCGCCCAGCCGGGGAAGGCGGCCTTGGCGGCGGCCACCGCCGCGTTGACCTGGGCTTCCGAGGCGCGCGGGCAGGCCGCCAGCACTTCCTCGGTGGCCGGATTGATCACATCCATGGTCATATCGCCCGGCACCAGTTTGCCGCCGATCAGCAGTTTATAGTCGCTCATCAATCCTCTCCCCGGAAATCGATCAGGCCGTCACGGCCTCGTGCAGATTCAGTTCGTGGCGCATGGCATCGCGCATCAGGAATTTTTGCACCTTTCCTGTTACCGTCAATGGAAAGGCGTCGACAAAGCGGATGACCTTGGGAATTTTGTAGTGGGCGATCTGGCCCTGGCAGAACGCGACCAGCGTCGGCTCGTCCAGCGTGGCCCCGTCGCGCACGCGAATCCAGGCGCAGACCTCCTCGCCGAAGCGCTCGCTGGGAATGCCGAACACCGCGACGTCCAGTACCGCCGGGTGGCGCAGCAGATAGTCCTCGATCTCGGCCGGATAGACGTTCTCGCCGCCGCGAATGATCATGTCCTTCACCCGGCCGACGATCTTGGCGTGGCCGGTCGCGTCGAAGGTCGCCAGGTCGCCGGTGTGCATCCAGCCGCCGTCGTCGAGCACCTGGGCGGTGCGGGTGGCGTCCTTCCAGTAGCCGCGCATCACGGAATAGCCGCGCACCAGCAGCTCGCCGGCATGGCCCAGCGGCACCATGCGGCCCTGCTCGTCGACCACCTTGGCCTCGACGAAGGGGTGGATGGTGCCCACCGAGCCGACGCGCGCCTCCAGCGGTGCATCGGCCAGCGTCTGGAAGCTCACCGGGCTGGTTTCGGTCATGCCATAGCAGATGGTGACGTCGCGCATGTGCATGTCGGCGATCACCCGCTTCATCACCTCGACCGGGCAGGGCGCGCCGGCCATGATGCCGGTGCGCAGGCTGGACAGGTCGAAGCGGGCGAATTCCGGGTGGTCGAGCTCGGCGATGAACATGGTCGGCACGCCATAGAGCGCGGTACAGCGCTCCGCCTGCACCGCCTCCAGCACGCTGCCGGGCTCGAAGGCATCGGCGGGGAACACCATGGTGGCGCCGTGGGTGACGCAGTTGAGCACCGCCATCACCATGCCGAAGCAGTGGTACAGCGGCACCGGGATGCACAGCCGGTCCTCGGCGGTGAAGTTCATCCGCTCGCCGACGAAGAAGCCGTTGTTGAGGATGTTGTGGTGGGTCAGCGTCGCGCCCTTGGGGGCGCCGGTGGTGCCGGAGGTGAACTGGATGTTGATCGGATCGTCCGGCGACAGGCCGGCCTGGCGGGCCGCCAGCGCCTCATGCTCGCGCGGGCCGCCGGCCTCCAGCACGCCGTGGAAGGTGAGCATGCCGTGCGGCGCGGTCTCGGTCATCAGGATGGCGGCGCGCAGCAGCGGGATGCGGTGGGCGCTCAGCGCGCCGGGCGCGCAGTGGTCCAGCTCGGGCGCCAGCTCGTGCAGCATGGCGGCGTAGTCGGAGGTCTTGAAGCGCTCGGCGAGCACCAGTGCCTTGCACTCGGCGGTGTTGAGCACGTGCTCCAGCTCGGCGACCCGGTAGGCCGGGTTGATGGTGACGAGAATGATGCCAGCCTTGGCGCTGGCCAGCTGGGTCAGCAGCCACTCCATGCAGTTGGGCGCCCAGATGCCGAGCCGGTCACCGGGCTCCAGCCCGAGGGCGATGAAGCCGGCCGCCAGCCGCTCGACCTCGCGGGCGAGCCGGTTCCAGCTCCAGCGGATGTCCTGGTGCCGCACCACCAGCGCCTCGCGGTCGCCGTGCGCGGCCACGGTCAGGTCGAAGGCCTCGCCAATGGTCTGGTAGCGCAGCGGCACGTCGCTGGTGCCGCACAGATAGCTCGGCGGTGTTGGGCTCACAGGTACGGCGCTGCTCGTCATGGCAGGTCGAATCTCCCCTCGGGAATTGACCGGATAGGCGAGCCTGGGTGGCCGGCCTATCCGGGGAATTCGCTATTGCCGGACCGGTCAGGCGGGCGGAACGATGTCCGGCCCCCTGGCCGCGTCCGGCTGGTCGTCACACTGTGCGCCGGGCGGCGGTTATCTGTTCTGGCCGCCCGGTGCTGCCTGCTTTTAGAACTCGTAGTTCAGGCTGATGCCCCACGTCCGCGGACGGCCGTAGTAGCGCTCGATCATGCCAAGGAAGAAGCCCCCGTTGTCGATGTTGCCCGACAGGTCGAAGGTCTGGACCACGTATTTCTTGTCGAACACGTTGTCGACGAAGAAGCGCAGGTTCCAGTCCTCGCTGCCGGCATTGTAGGTCACCGACGCATTGGCGATGGCATAGCCCTTGTTGGTGGAGGCCGGCGTCTGCAGCAGCGCGAAATAGTGCTTCGAGCGATACTGCGCGTCCGCCTGCAGCGCGACGGTGCCGTCGCCCACCGGGAACTCGTAGCGCAGCAGGCCCGAGAGCGTCCACTTGGGCGTCTGCACCGGCGTCAGCGACGCACCCGGCAGGATCGGGTCGACCGTGCCGTCCGCCGTCTCCACCGGCACGGTGATGCCCGGCACGTCCTTCACCTTGGCGTCGACATAGCCAACGCCGATCTTGGCATCGAGGCCGTCGGTGATGTTGCCCTGGAACTCCACCTCGAAGCCCTTGTTCTTCGCCTGGGCGTTCAGCGTGAAGGTGTCCAGACCGATGATCGAGAAGGCCTGATAGTTCTTGTAGTCATAGTAGTAGGCCGACGCGTTGAGCTGGGCCCGGCCGCCGAACAGGTCGTACTTGAAGCCGGCCTCGAAGGCGTCGAGCTTTTCCGGGTCGTAGCTCAGGAACTCGTCCGTCACGTAGATCGACGTCGGCAGCAGGGCGGCGTTGAAACCGCCCGACTTGGCGCCCCGGTTCCAGCTGGCATAGAGCAGCAGGTCGTCGTTGGGCTTGTAGTCGAGCTGCAGGCGCGCCGACCAGTTGCCGTCCTTGCGGCTGCTGGCATAGGGATCGACGCCGTCAAAAACATCGACGATCGCCGGATCAAGGCCGGACACCGTGGTATCGGGGAACAGTGCGAAGATGTTGCGATACTGGAACTTCTTCTTTTCCTCGATCCAGCGGAAGCCGCCAGTCAGGGTCAGCTGATCGGTGATCGAATAGGCCAGCTGGCCAAACAGCGACCAGGTCTTGGTGTCGGTCTTGTACGGGTTGCGGACGCCGTTGACGCCGAACTCGCTCAGGCCGAGATCCTCGGTCCAGCCCGGTGCATAGACGCCGTTGGAGTCGTTGATCTTCAGGTGCATGTAGTAGAAGCCGGTCACCCACTTCAGCTTGTCGGTGTCGCCGGCCAGCCGCAGTTCCTGGCTGAACTGCTGGGCGTCGGTGGTCAGGAAGAAGTTGAAGTAGTTCACCGGCGAGGAGTCGGAGTCCTCGATGTAGTCGCGCTTGACCGACTGGTAGTCGGTGATGCTGGTCAGCTCGCCGATGCCGGTGTTGTACTTCAGCGTGCCGGTGAAGCCATAGGTTTCCAGGTCGTTCTTGCCCGGGAAGTCATAGTCGCCGGCATAGGGGTCGCCGTCGGTGTCGTTGTAGCCGTCGAGGTTGGAGTTCGGCTGGTCCGGCGTCGGGGTGGCGTCCGGGTTGATGGCCGAGACATATTCGAAGAAGCCGGTGCGGATGTCCTGCTGCGAATAGCGGGCGTTGAGCAGCACGCTGAGGTCGTCGTTGGGGGTGAACAGCAGCTGCAGACGGCCGGCGAATTCGTTGGCGTTGTTCAGCTTGTCGCCCGGGCGGACGCGGTTGGTGACATAGCCGTCACCCTGGTGCGTCGCCACCGACAGGCGGGCGGCCAGCGTGTCGTTGAGCGGGACGTTGATGGCGCCCTCGGCCTTGAACCGCTGCCAGCTGCCATAGCTGAAATTGCCGTAGCCGCCGAACTCCTGGCTCGGCTTGACGGTGATGTAATGAACCAGACCGCCGGTCGCGTTGCGGCCGAACAGCGTGCCCTGCGGGCCGCGCAGCAGCTCGACGCGCTCGGTGTCGAACAGCAGGAAGCCGGCGCCCGACATCTGGCTGATGTAGACTTCGTCGACATAGACGGCGACGGGGCTTTCGGTGTTGGTGGTGAAGTCGTTGTTGGCGACACCCCGGATACCGATGGAATAGTTGGCCTCACCGTTGGGCTGCAGCGTGCTGACGCCCGGCGCCAGCGAGGTGACCTGCTGGGCGTTGGTGTAGCCCAGCGCCTTGAGCTGGTCGCCGGAAATGGCGGTGATGGAAATACCGACGTCCTGGACGTTTTCCGCGCTTCTGGGCGGTGACGATGATCTCCTCGGCGAACACCGAGGTCGGTCCCTCGGCCTTGGCGGCTTCCTGGGCGAACGCCGGCAGCGCCAGCATGGCGGTCAGGCCGGCCGCGGAAGACAGCAGCATCAGTCGCGGAAAATGCCGTGATTGTTTTGTCATGTTAGTCCCCTTTCGATTTCCCATCCTGTTGGTCGGCCGGTTTTCCGGCCTTGGTGCCGGGCCGCGAGGCCCGGGTTGTCAGGGCTCTCCCCGATTGGTGTCGCGTGCCGTGCTGCCTGTCGCGCCGAGCAGTGCCGCGCGTGTGCGGCTGGCATCGGTGCGCAGGGGCTGGCTGCGCAGCTTCTTGATCTCCTGTGCGGTGTAGGGCCGGAAGTCGGCCGGCATGTTGTCCGGGTCGAAGCGGACCAGCATCCAGTTCATCAGCTCCGCCAGCGCGGCGTCACTCAACGGGGCATCGGCGACGCCGGGGACGCGGCCGAGATAGGCACGACCCTCGGGGGTGCCGAGAAACTGCGCCACCTCTCCGGCCATGTTGGGGGTGGCGTTGGGCCGGCCGGCGGCGTCGGGACCGTGGCAGCCCTGGCAGTTCAGCACCCAGTGCTGCCAGGCGCGCCGGGGGTTGTCGACCCCGGCGACCCCCGCGGCCGCGGGCCAGGAAGCCAGCAGGCAGGCGGCGATCAGCCAGGGGCGCGGACGGTTCACTTGGTCGCCGCCTTCGCCGGCAGCGCCGGCCGCATCTTCATCACGTCGGCGGCGCGTTTGCCCTTGTGGGTGGCGCGGATGGCCGCCACTTCCTCGGCGGTGAACGGCTTGGCCTTGCTCGCCGGCTTGATGATGCCGGTGAGCACATGGTTGAGCAGTGCCGCCGCTGCGTCATCCTTGAGACCGACCTGGGCCGGCATGAAGCCACGATAGGTGCTGGCACCCACCTTCATTTCGCCGGTGAGGCCGGCCGAAATCACCATCACCAGATAGTCCCGCCCGCCCGGTGCCTCCGCCAGTGCCGCGACATGGCCATCCAGCGGCGGGAAGGAGCCGGGGACGCCGGCGCCGGACGCCAGATGGCAGGCGGCACAGCGCTTGTAGAGCGCGGCGCCGTCGGGCGCGCTCTGGGCGTAAGCGGCACCTGCCGCCGTCAGCAGCGCGACCGAGGCCAGGGGGGCAAGCATACGCAACACACGCATTATTTTGGCTCCGTGGCGACGCCGATGAGCACGGCGGTCGAGCAGTTGTAGATGGCGCTGGAGGTGCCCAGGCACCAGTTGATGTCGTTGTTGGCCTGCGGCCGCACCATCGGCCGGTCGCCCTCGTTGCGGTTGCACAGGCAACGGCCGCAGCTGGTGATGCCGCAGCAGTCGTTGTAGGAAATGATGTAGTTGCGGTTGTCGGCCGGGTTGAGGCAGGTGCCGATCCAGGTGATCGGTGACATCTCGGTGCCCGGCGGGCAGGTGCTGGCCGATCCGCCGCAGCAGCTGCACAGGAAGCCGTCGATGGCGCAGTAGCGCCAGTATTCGCAGGTGGTGGGGTCACCGGGATCCTGCGGGTTGCCGGTCGACTCCGGCGGCAGGCCGTAGCCGGAGCCACCGCCGGACGCGGCGCGGGCGACCGGCAGCAGCGGCAGACCGGCAGCACCGGTCACCGCGCCTCCCAGCAGCGTCAGCATGCTGCGCCGAGACGTCCGTCGGGCCAGACCACGGAACATCCGTTCAGTCCAACGATCCATTCCTGCCACTGTTCTTCTCCCCGAACCCTGGTGGACCAGGGTCCACCGATGACAATAGAGGTTTGTGTGTCGTCCGTCTTGTCTTGCCGTGCCGGGCCGTTGTGCCGGCGTGCCGCCGGCGGTTCCGGTGTGCCGGCGTGCCGCCGCTACCGGCGGGCGAGATAATCCTGAATGTTGGCGACGCCGCGCTCCTTGGCCTCGAACAGGCTTTCCAGATGCTCGCGGGTGTTGACCAGTCCCATGGACGCGATGCGGCCGCTCTCGTCGATCAGCACCGCGTAGGGCAGCTTGCCGACGCCGAAGGAGCGACCGAGCAGTTCCGAGATCACATAGGGAAACATGCCGAGGTTCTGGGCGGCGACGAAGGCCTTGTGGGCGGCGGCGTCGCCGTCGCTGGCCAGCACGATGTCGAGCCACGTCTTTTCCGATCCCGCCGCGGAACGCAGCACCGGCAGGAACGACTTGCACAGCGGGCAGTCGGGCGACAGGAAGAACAGCAGCTGGCTGCGGCCGTCGCGCGCGCCGCCCACTTGCAGCTGGCGGTTGTCGAGTGTGGTCACCATCAGGTCGGGCGCGGTGTCGCCGGCCTTGACCGCGCCAGGCAGCGACAGTGCGCCGGCCGGGGCGATGCGTTCGTGCAGCACGCCGATCTGGCGGGCCATGGCGATGCAGATGGCGCCCAGCACCAGGACGGCGATCCACAGCAGGATTTGCGAGGCCACGATATAGGACATGGAGGTCAGCCCTTTCAGCGCCGGCGGTTGGCGAGCGGTTTGAGCGCGGCGATCTGGTCGATGGCCACATAGAGGGTGAGGAAGGCGAAGCCGCCCAGCAGCGCGCCGGCATCGGTGGCCGGGCTGGTCAGCGGCGGCACGGCGGCCACCATCAGCGCCAGCGCCATCAGCGTCAGGTTGCGCAGGATGGCGAACCAGCCCAGCGGTGCCGGGTGTTCGCCGAAGCTGCACCCGCAGTCGAAAGAGCGCCGGCCGCGCGCCAGGGCTGCCACAAGTGAGGTGAGGTAGGCAAACCACAGGCCCGCGGCCAGCATCCCGCCAACCGCGATGGTGGCGGGCAGAAACATCAGGATCGCCGCCGCCACCTCGACGGTGCCGGCCGCCACCAGCCCCAGCGGCGCGACCGCCAGCGGCAGGCCGGTCAGCGTCGCCACAGAGGCGGTCAGCCGGTCACGATGACGCCACTTGTGGGCGGCGGAGATCAGCAGCAGCGCGGCGACGAACACAGCCGCCGTGGCGCCGAGCGTGCGAATGACATCAAGCAGCATGCCGGACTCCGTCCCTTAGCGTGCGGCGTGCAGCACCATCGGGCTGTCGGCGAGGCGTCCGGCCAGGCTGCGCACCAGCTTGCCATCGGCGCCGTAGACATCGAGGGTGCCGGCCAGGCTGCTCACCGCCAGCAGCGGCGCGGGGCCGCGCGTGGCCTCGATGGACAGGCCGGGGTTGGTGAGCGTGATACGCTGCACCCGGGTCTTCTTGGCGGCGTCGAACACCCAGACCTCGGTGCCGCCTTCCTTGTGGCTGCCCTCGCGGCCGTTGGACTGCATCAGCACATACAGGCGCCCGGTATCGTCGCCGGTGGTGACCTGCCAGCCGCTCGGCCGCCAGCCGGCCTTGGCTTCCTCCGGTGTCACCAGCGACCAGCCGGGCAGGACCTTCGGCGTGTCGGCGCGGAAGTCGATGGGCTGCACCTTGCCGGGGAAGGTGGCGAAATGGGCGACGCCACCGGCGGTCGCCGGCATCAGGAACATGGCGTTGTTGTCGATGTCGTGGAACGGCTTGGACACGCTCTGGCCGGCCAGCTTGCCGGCGGCGTCGAGCCGGAACGTGGTCAGCGTGCCGTTGGCGCACAGCATGGAGAAGCCGCGCGCGCCGGTGGGATAGACCAGGCTGCACCCCGGGGTCTCGATTTCCTCGACGACGGTGCGGTTGATCAGGTCAAGCACCCGCACCGAGGCCGCCGGCGTGAAGTTGAACAGCAGGCCCAGCCGCTCGTTGTCGGTGAACTGCAGGGTGTTCTTCTGCGTCACCACCTGGCCGCGCTTGCCGCCGGGCAGCACGATTTCGCCGGTCGGCTGCAACGTCGCCGAGTCGTAGATGGTGACGACGTCGGTGCGCTCGCCGGTGGTCAGGCGGGAGAACATGGTCTCGGCGACATAGATTTCCGGCCGGGTGCTGGCCTGCAACAGGCTGCCGAACTGGGCCACCCGGAACATGCCCTTGAAGTTGCGGGTCTCGGCGGTGAGGTCGACGATGACGCCGCGGCCGTCGAGGATGCTGGGGAAATGCAGGTCGTGCAGCAGCATCCAGCTGCTGGGATAGCGCGCGGGCAGGGTCTCGATCGTGCCCAGCGGCTCCACCGGCAGCGGCTCGGCGAAGGTTCCGGCTCCCGCCGGTGCCGCCAGCGCTGCCGCCAGCGCCACGCTCGACAACAAGCCGGACAACGGACCCGCCAAGAAGGACACCGGACGACGGACACCTGCGCGCATCATTGTAACTCCCTGTCAGCGCCATGGCACCACGGGCCGATGGCGATCTCCCTGACGCGGCGGTCGGCTGTTGTTGCTTGTTGCCGGTGCCCGCCTGCGACGGTGGCAATATTGGGCACTTGCCAAACCTTGGTCAAGTGTCAAATATTGGCCTGCGGTTGTCCGATTGATGGTCCGCGCCTATCTCACGCGTGGTTGACTGTTGCCGGAGTAGCTGATGGCGGAAGTGCCTTCCCTGAAAGTCCGCGCCCGTCCAGGCACTTACGCCCGCGGACTGGAGTCGGTGGAGCAGATACTCGGTGCCGCGCTGACGGTGCTGGTCGATGAGGGCTACCGCGCATTGACGCTACGGCGCATCGCCGCCGAGTGTGGCCTGAAGGTGGGCAACGTCACCTACTACTTCCCGACCAAGGACGCGCTGGTGCGCGAGCTGCTGGACAGCGTGCTCAATGGCTATGAAGATGTTTTCCTTGAGCTTATTGAACGCCTCGACATGTCCGACGAGCAGAAGCTCGACGCCTATGTCCGGCTCATCCTCGATGACATCCTGACCAAGCGGACGACTCACCTGTTTCCCGAGTTGTGGGCGATGAGCAACTACGACGCGGTGACGGCGCAGCGGGTCGACGAGCTGTATGTGCGTGCCCGCAGCGTGCTGGTGGAGCTGATCGGGCGGCTCAACCCGGCGCTGGACGAGGACGAGCGCCAGACGCTGGCGCTGTTCATTTCGGCGTCGCTGGAGGGGCTGACGGTGTTCGCCGGCCACAAAAAGCCGTGGTCGCGGCGCATGCCGTGGCTGGCCAATATCGCGTCGAAGTCGGCGTTCGACCTCATCACCACCATCACGCCGGACGATGTGCGCGGGCTGGACCGCCGGGAAGTGGCGGCGGTGCTGTGAGCGCCTGACGGCGTGTCACGCCGCGCCGGCGGTGCGGCGGGCCTTGTCGAGTTTTTTCAGCAGCATGTCGCGCTTCAGCTTCGACAGATGATCGATGAACAGCACGCCGTTCAGATGGTCCATCTCGTGCTGGATGCAGGTGGCCAGCAGGCCGTCCATCTCTTCTTCCCGGGTGTTGCCGTCATAGTCGAGGTAGCGCACCCGCACCCGCGCCGGCCGCTCGACATCGGCATACTGCTCGGGCACCGACAGGCAGCCTTCCTTGTAGGCGCTGAACTCATCGGATTCCCAGACGATCTCCGGGTTGACGAAGAAGCGCGGCGTCTTGACGTCGTTTTCCTGCAGGTCGATCACCAGCACCCGCTTGGGCACCGCGACCTGGATCGCCGCAAGCCCGATGCCCGGCGCGGCGTACATGGTCGCCAGCATGTCGTCCATCAGCGCGCGCAACGCGTCATCGACCCGCTCGACGGGCTCGGAAATCGTCCGCAGGCGCGGGTCGGGTGTCTCGATGATGGGCAGCAGGGCCATGATGTCAGGGGTCCGTCAAACGCGATGAAGCTTACTCTATATGTCCGGTAGAGCTAGGGATGACGCGCCCCGGGGTCAAGTCCGCCGGATGTCGCGCCCCGACGGCGAGCGGCGCGACGCCTGCTTGTAGCGGGGGTGCCAGCCTGCCGGTCAAACCGGCGAGACCAGCCTGCCGGTCAAACCGGGGTGCCTATCTGCCGGTCAAACCGGGGTGCCTATCTGCCGGTCAAACCGGCGAGCGCGCCTTCAGCGCCTGGGCGAGCGTGCCGTCGTCGAGATAGTCGAGCTCGCCGCCCACCGGCACGCCATGGGCAAGCTGGGTGACCCTGACGCCGGTGCCCTCCAGCCGGTCGGCGAGATAGTGGGCGGTGGTCTGGCCCTCCAGCGTCGCGTTCATCGCCAGAATGACCTCCGTCACGCCGCCGTCGCGCGCCCGTGCCACCAGCCGGTCGATGCCAAGGTCTTCCGGCCGCACCCCGTCAAGCGCCGACAGCCGGCCGCCGAGCACGTGATAGAGGCCGCCGAAGCTGCCGGCGCGGTCGAGCGCCCACAGGTCCGACACTTCCTCGACGACGCAGATGACCGTGCGGTCGCGGCGCGGGTCGGCGCAGATGCCGCAGGGGTCGCGGGTGTCGACGTTGCCGCAGGTGGTACAGGTGGTCAGCCGGTCGGCCAGCGTCTGCAGGGCGCCGATCAGCGGATTGAGCGCCGTCTCGCGCTTTTTCAGCAGGTGCAGCACGGCGCGTCGCGCCGAGCGCGGGCCAAGGCCGGGCAGCTTGGCAAGCAGCGAGGTCAACTGATCGATTTCCGGTGACGCCATGGCGTCGACCTAGCCTGCCGGCGCGGCGGCGGCAAGGGGGGAGGTCGGGCGGCGTCGGGGCGCGGTGGCGCGCCGGCCTCTCAGGCGTCCGGGCCGGTGTAGGTGCAGCCCTCGCGGAACGAGCCGCGATGGACGCGCACGCGGATCAGCTCCGGCGCCTGTACCGCCACCTTGTCCCAGATCCAGGCGCAGATGCGCTCCAGCGTCGGGCGTTCGAGGCCGGGAATCTCGTTGAGATACTTGTGGTCGAGCTGGTCGCGCAGGCTGTCGCAGATCGCCTGCAGCTCGGCGAAGTCGCGAATCCAGCCGGTCCGCGCGTCCGGCGTGCCGCGAAACGTCAGTTCGCAGTCGAAGCTGTGCCCGTGCAGGCCGGCATAGAGATGGCCGGGCTGCACGTTGGCCGCCAGCTGGTGGGCCGCGTCGAACACGAAGGACTTGGTGATTTCGTACGCCATGATGCGGCGCGGCATAAAGCAGATTGCCCCGCCGGGCAAGGTGGCAGCCGGTCGCCCGGCCCGGGCGGGCCGTGCTGCTGTGTTGCCGTCCTGCCGCGTCGCCACCCTCGCCCGGCCGCATTCCGTTCGCCCTCGTCATGCCCGGGCGTGTCCCGGGCATCCACGCGATCACCGCCTGTCCCGGAAAAGGCACCACCCTGCGGCACCGCTGGTCGTGGATGGCCGGGACACGCCCGGCCATGACGGGCCGAGGAAGGGGTGGAGGTCTGCCTTGCGCATGGCCCGTAGCCGGCCGCAGGGCCGCGCTGGGCGCGATTCCGGGATGGTCCGGTGGGTGGGGTGCGGAAATAGTCAAAAACCTCTTAATGGGCGTTTAAAAGCGATTAAGCGCCTCGATGATTTTAACTATGATAAATAGTATAGATCATATGGACTGAATGTCGGCGGCTGTCAGGTGTCCGCGCCGCCCGCGGCGGGGGGCTGCCGTGCCGCCGTCTCGGCGGCCTCCGCCGCCGCCTCGAAGGCGAGCAGGATCGAGCCGTGGCGGGACTTGAATTCGCGGGCCGGGGCGAAGATCTCCAGCTCTCCCCAGCCGCCGTCGCCATGGGCGGACCAGTCGACCGGCGTGCCGGCGAGGAAATCGCGCATGGCATCACGCGCGGCGGCGAGCTCCGTGGGGGTGCGGCCGATCACCCGCTGGCCGACCAGACAGGCGGCGGCCTGGCCGAGCGCGCAGGCGCGCACCTCCTGGCCGAAGCGGGCAACCCGGCCGTCGGCGCCGAGGTCGAGGTCCACCGTCACCCGGCTGCCGCAGATCGGGCTGACCCGGCGCACGCTGGCCTGCGGGTCGGCAAGCCGTTCCTCGTGCGGGATCGAGGCCGCCAGCCGCAGGATGCGCGTGTTGTAGAGCTGCTCGGTCATCGCGCCGTCGGCTCAGGCCCGGCGCCAGACGGTGCCGGCCGGGCCATCCTCCAGCACCACGCCGGCGGCCTTGAGTTCGTCGCGGATGGCGTCCGCCGTCTTGAAGTCGCGCGCCTGCTTGGCGGCGGCGCGGGCGGCGATCCTGGCCTCGATGGCATCCGCGTCCAGGTCGGAGTCGCCGGTCCCGCCCTGGAACCAGGCGTCCGGGTCCTGCTGCAGCAGGCCAAGCAGGGTGGCGCCCGCCTTCAGGCCGGCGAGATCGCGGGCGTCCGCCAGCCTGGCCAGTGCCGCCAGCGCCAGCGGCGTGTTGAGATCGTCCTCCAGCGCCTCGACCACGGCGGCCGGGGCCTCGGCGGCGGCGGTCACATCCTGGCCGCGCAGCAGGCCGTAGAGCCGGTCGAGGGTGCGTTTCGACTGCTCCACCAGCTGGTCGTTCCAGTCCAGCGGCTGGCGGTAGTGCGCCGACAGCAGCGCCAGCCGGACGGTCTCGCCCTTGACGCCGGCGGCGAGAATCTCGCTCACCAGCAGTACGTTGCCCAGCGACTTCGACATCTTCTCGGCGTCGATCGACAGGAAGCCGTTGTGCAGCCAGTAGCGCGCCAGCGGCGCGTGGTTGGCGCACACCGACTGGGCGATCTCGTTCTCGTGGTGGGGGAAGATCAGGTCCTGCCCGCCGCCGTGGATGTCGATGGAGCGGCCGAGATGCGCTTCAATCATCGCCGAGCACTCGATGTGCCAGCCCGGCCGGCCGCGCCCCCACGGGCTGTCCCAGCCCGGCTGGTCCGCCGTCGAGGGCTTCCACAGCACGAAGTCGGCCGGGTCGCGCTTGTAGGGCGCCACTTCCACCCGGGCGCCGGCGATCATGTCGTCGCGGTTGCGCCGGGACAGCGCGCCGTAGCCGTCGAACGACGGCACGTTGAACAGCACGTGGCCGTCGGCGGCGTAGGCGTTGCCGTGGGCGATCAGCCGCTCGATGAGGGTGATCATCTGGGCGATGTGGTCGGTGGCGTGCGGGTCGATGGTCGGCGGCAGGACGCCGAGTGCCGCCATGTCGTCGAGGTAGAAAGCCTCGTACTTGCCGGTCACCGCCTTGATGCGGTCGTTGATCGGCAGGGCCGGGTCGAGCGCTTCGGCGGCCTTGTTGATCTTGTCCTCGACGTCGGTGATGTTGCGGGCATAGACCACCTGGTCGGCGCCATAGGTGCGTCGCAGCAGCCGGAACAGCACGTCGAACACCACCGGCGGCCGGGCGTTGCCGATGTGGGCGCGGGTGTAGACGGTGGGGCCGCAGACATACATCGTCACCCGCCGGGGGTCGGCGGGGATGAAGGCGTCCTTGGCGCGGGTCAGCGTATTGTAAAGGTGCAGGCTCATGGCGCGTGTGTAGCCGCTGGCCGCGCGCGAGAGAAGAGGCTTGGGCGGGTGGCGGCGGTTCCTCGGGCCGGCGGCGGGCGGGCGCGGGGGCGGCGCCTCGGATCAGATGTCGACTTCCTTGTCGCTGCTCTTCTCGAACAGCTTGTCGAGTTCCCGGCGTTCCCTGTCGGAATAGCCGTCGCCCGCCGGCGGATGGTCGGGGGGCAGCAGCATGCCGTTCACCATTTCACCATCGCCCTCCTCGCCATGCTCCTCGCGCACCCAGCCGATGAAATCCGACACCAGGTTGGCGGAGGTGGAGACGACGCCGTAGGTCTTTGCACCGGCGATCCAGTCCGGCATTTCGTCATGGTCGAGGAAGAGCCCCAGGAACATGTAGGCGAAGCTGACGATGATCAGCCCGCGCGCCATGCCGAAGGCGCCGCCGCCCAGCCGGTCGAGCGGGGCGAGCGCGGAACTCTTGACCCGGTTGCCGAGCAGGGTGGCGGCCAGCCGTACCAGCGCCACCGTCACCAGCACGATCAGCACCAGGGCGGCGATGTCGCCGCCGGCGTCCGAGCCGATCGAGTCGCGCATCCAGTGGGAGATCGGGGTGAACAGCAGCTTCAGCGCCAGGATGGCGGCGATCCACGCGCCCAGCGACAGCAGTTCCACCACCAGTCCGCGACTGATGCCGTAAAGGCCGGAAAGGCCGACGATGGCCAGAACGAAGATGTCGAAAGCGGTCATGGATGTCCGCCAGAAAACACACACTGAACTGGCAGTTAGGCCGTCCCCGTCAGATGGTCAACCAGCTGGGCGAGGCTGGTGAAGCCAGTCGTGGCGATTTCGCGACCACTGTGGCCGGCGGTGCCGCTGGCCGGCGCCAGCGCCCGGGAAAAGCCCAGCTTCGCCGCCTCCTTCAGGCGGGCGACGCCCTGCGACACCGGCCGCACCTCGCCCGACAGCGCGATCTCGCCGAACACGATGGTCTCGCTCGCCAGCGGCCGGTCGGCCAGCGCCGAGACCAGCGCGGCGGCGACGGCGAGGTCGGCCGCCGGTTCCGTGACGCGCAGCCCGCCCGCCACGTTGAGATAGACCTCGCAGCCGGCGAAGCCCAGCCCGCAGCGCGCCTCCAGCACCGCGAGAATCATCGCCAGCCGGCCGGAGTCCCAGCCCACCACGGCCCGCCGGGGGGTGGCGCCGGTGGGCACCCGCACCACCAGGGCCTGGATTTCCACCAGCACCGGCCGGGTGCCCTCCATGCCGGCGAACACCACCGAGCCGGAGACCGGCTGGTCGCGATGGGTGAGGAACAGTGCCGACGGGTTGGCGACCTCGGCAAGGCCGCTTGTCACCATTTCGAAGACGCCGATCTCGTCGGTGCCGCCAAATCGGTTCTTCACCGCGCGCAGGATGCGGAAGCTGTGGGCCCGCTCGCCCTCGAAGTAAAGCACGGTGTCGACCATGTGCTCCAGCACGCGCGGGCCGGCGATCTGGCCGTCCTTGGTGACATGGCCGACGAGGATGACCGCGGCGCCACTGGTCTTGGCGTAGCGGATCAGTTCCTGGGCGCAGGCGCGCACCTGGCCCACCGTGCCGGGCGCGGCCTCCAGCTGATCGGAATAGAGGGTCTGGATCGAGTCGATCACCACCAGCGCCGGCGGCGTGCCGGCCTCCAGCGTGGTCAGGATGTCGCGTACCGCGGTCGCCGCGCCCAGCTGCACCGGCGCGCCGGCGACGCCCAGCCGCTCGGCGCGCAGCCGCACCTGGTCCATCGCTTCCTCGCCCGAGACATAGACCACCGCGTGGCCGGCCGTGGCCAGCCGGGCCGCCGCCTGCAGCAGCAGGGTGGACTTGCCGATGCCGGGGTCGCCGCCGATCAGCACCGCCGAGCCCGCCACCAGGCCGCCGCCCAGCACCCGGTCGAACTCGGGGATGCCGGTGGCCCGGCGCGGCGGCGGCGCCACCTCGGCGGCCAGCGGCGCCAGCTCGATGCGCCGCCCGCCCGAGCGCAGGCTGTGCTTGGCGGCGAACGGGGTGACGACGGGGGCGGCCTCCTCGGCCAGGCTGTTCCACTGGCCGCAGTCCGGGCATTGGCCGGCCCACTTGGGTTGGCTGGCGCCGCAGGACTGGCAGACGAAAAGGCGTTGCGGTTTGGCCATGGCAGCGATGTTCCCGTTATGTTCATGTCGGGATAGCCGGAATCGCCGGCGACCGCAAGGGGCCGTCGGCAGGTCGGGCGGGGCTGGCCGGGGGGTGCGGTGTCAGCCGCGCTTGATGTCCATCTGGATCGGGCCGTCGGCCTTGCCGTGGACGAACTGGTCGACATAGGGGTTGCCGCTGTCGTCGATGACCGCGCGCGGGCCTTCCCAGACGATCTTGCCGTGGTAGAGCATCGCCACCCGGTCGGCGATCTTGCGCACGCTCGACATGTCGTGGGTGATGGTGATGGTGGTGGCGCCCAGATCGCGCACCCGCTCGACGATCAGGTGGTTGATGACGTCGGCCATGATCGGGTCGAGCCCGGTGGTCGGCTCGTCGAAGAAGATGATCTCCGGCTTGGCGGCGATGGCGCGCGCCAGCCCGACCCGCTTCTGCATGCCGCCCGACAGCTCGGCGGGCTTGAGGTCGGCGACGTCCGGGTTAAGTCCGACCCGGCGCAGGTTCTCGATGGCGACCTCGCGGGCCTCCTTCGCCTTCATGCCGTGGCCCTGCATCAGGCCGAAGGCGACGTTGCGCCAGACGGGGAGCGAATCGAACAACGCGGCGCCCTGAAACAGCATGCCGAATTTGTCGAGCACCCGCCGGCGCGCGTCCCCGCGCAGGCCGACCACGTCCTGGCCGTCCACCTGAATGCGCCCGGCGTCGGGCTTGAGCAGCCCCAGCACGCACTTCAGCAGTACCGATTTGCCGGAGCCGGAGCCGCCGATCACCACCAGCGACTGGCCGCGCGCCACCGAGAGGTCGATGCCATCGAGCACTACCTTGGGGCCGAAGCGTTTGGAGACGCCGGTGAGCGCGATCTTGGCCGGCGTCGGGGCGGGGGTGGGGGCGTTGCTCATGAGCCGAACACGATCACGGTGATGATGAGGTTGGCGAGCAGAATCAGGATGAAGGCCGAGACCACGGCGTTGGTGGTCGCCCGGCCGACACCGGCGGCGCCGCCGCTGGAGGTGTAGCCGTGATAGGAGCCCATCAGCGCGATGATGAAGCCGAACACCGCCGCCTTGACCAGCGACGAGGCGACGTCGTCCCATTCCAGATACTGGTGGGTGACCTTGAGATAGTTGGCGGGGTTGAAGCCCAGCCGCTCGGTGGCGATCAGGAAGCCGCCCATCACGCCGATGATGTTGGCGACCATGGTCAGCAGCGGCAGCACCAGCACCGAGGCCCAGATGCGCGGGGCGATCAGATACTTGAACGGTTCCGTCGACAGCGTGGTCATGGCGTCGATCTGCTCGGTCACCCGCATGGTGCCGATCTCGGCGGCCATCGAGGATGACACCCGGCCGGCCACCATCAGGCCACCCAGCACCGGCCCCAGCTCGCGCACGATGCCGATGACGGTGATCGCCGCCACCGCGCTTTCGGCGTTGAAACGGGAGCCGCCGACATAGATCTGCTGGGCCAGCGCCGCGCCGGTGAACAGCGCTGTCAGCCCCACCACCGGCAGCGAGAAATAGCCGATGTGCAGCATCTGCTCGGCCACCCGCCCGAGATAGAAGGGCGGGCGCACCATGTGCGATACCGCGAGCCCGGCAAAGCGGGCGAGGCGGCCGATGGCGCCCAGGCTGGCGATGGTGAAGCGGCCAATGACCGCGAGAACATCAGGAATCAGCGACACGCGGGCCCTCACTGCTGGCCAAGGTAGCGCCGGTCATAGCGGTGCCCGAGGGTCGTCAGCAACTCATAATGCGTCAGACCGGACCACTGGCTCGCCTCGTCGAGGCTGATGCCGCCGCCCAGCACGCTCACCCAGTCGCCGGTGGCGCAGGCGGGCGCGTCGGTGACGTCGAGCGTCACCAGGTCCATCGACACCCGGCCGACCACCGGGCAGCGGGTGCCGGCCACCACCATCGCGCCCCGGTTGGAGAAGCCGCGCAGATAGCCGTCGGCGTAGCCGATGGCGATGGTGGCGATACGGCTGGGGCGGGTCGCCCGCCAGGTGGCGCCATAGCCCACGGTGTCGCCGGTCCCGATGGTCTTGAGCTGGAGAACCTGGGCCTCCACATGCGCGACCGGCCGCAGCCGGTCGGCCAGCGCCGGGTGCACGACGCCACCATAAAGGCCGATGCCGGGGCGGACCAGATCGAAGGCGAAGCCGGTGCCGCGAGCAATGCCGGCGGAATTGGCGAGACTGCGGCGGGCCACCGGCAGATCACGGGCAAGGCGCGCGAACGCGTCGCGCTGGACCTCGCTCATCGGGTTGTCCGGCTCGTCGGCGCAGGCGAGGTGGCTGAGCGCGAGGTCGAGGGTCAGGCCGTCGAGATCGAGGCCCGCCAGCTGGTCCGGGCGCAGCCCGAGCCGGTTCATGCCGGTGTCCAGCATCAGGTCGCACGGCGCGCCGGCCCCGGCGTCGTGGCGCCACTGTGCCACCTGCTCCGGCGCGTTGAGCACCGGCTGCACGCCAAGCCCCCGCAGCGCCGGCACGTCGCCCGGCAGCAGGCCGCCCAGCAGGTGCACGGTCGCGTCGGGCAGCCGCTGACGCACCGCCGCGGCCTCGGCGAGCGTGGCGACGAAATAGTCCTGGCAGCCCTCGCGCCACAGCCGGTCCAGCGTGTGGTCAAGCCCGAGGCCGTAACAGTCGGCCTTGACCGCCGCCCCGGTCCGCGCGGCGTCGGCCAGGGTCGCGAAAGTGCGGTAATTATGGGCGAGCGCGTCGAGATCGACGCTCAGGCGGGCACGGGGGCAGGAAAGCGGCGACATGCTGTGCACCGATAACGAGCGGGGGGGCGAATGGCAAACGCTCGTGATGTCGTATTAACCTTCTTTATGGTATCACTGCCTCAAGCGGCGGGGCGTGATCAGGGAGAGGTTCGGCCCATGATTGGCAGGCGGTTGTTGGAGCATTGCGGCACCGGGGTGTTCCTGGGCACGACATTGCTGGCACTGCCGGTCGCGGCGGCCATGTGCGGCGTGCGACTGGCCGGCTTCGGCCTGGTCGCGGCGACCTTCGGCGGCATGCTGGCCCTTGATACCCTGCGCCGCGTCGCGATCGGGCCGGATGGCCGCCGGCAGGCGCGCGCGGTGGCGCTGGCGATGCTTGCAAGCCTGTTCCTGCTGGCACTGACCGCGACACTGGTGGATTTGTCGCCGCCGGAAAATGAATCGCCCGAAGACGTAACTGCATATTGAACGCCCCCACACTCTTCGTTATAGGGGCGTCCTTCCGACGCGTGCGGTCGTGGCGGAATTGGTAGACGCGCAGCGTTGAGGTCGCTGTGGGGTAACTCCCGTGGAAGTTCGAGTCTTCTCGACCGCACCAGTCTGGCCGGCCTGACCTCGCCGGCCCGCGGGCTCCCGAAGCCCCCCGGTCATCCCACTTTGCCGACCTTGTGCCACGCCGGAACCGCCGGCGGGCGCCTCACAGCGTCGCCAGACTGCCGAGAATGACGGTGGCCTGGCTCGACAGCGTGCCCCCATTGCCGTGCGCCAGCGCCACCTCGACGTCGGCAAGCTGGTTGGCGGCCTCGCCGCGAATCTGCCGCGCCGCCTCGACGATGGCGAACAGACCGTACATGCCGGGGTGGCAGCATGACAGGCCGCCGCCGTTGGTGTTGACCGGCAGGCTGCCGCCGGGGCCAATGTGGCCGTCGGCGACGAAGCGGCCGCCCTCGCCCTTGGGGCAGAAGCCGAGGTCTTCCAGGAACAGGATCGTGTTGATGGTGAAGGCGTCGTAGAGTTGCACGACATCGATGTCGGCCGGGCCGACGCCGGCGGCGGCATAGGCGCGCGGACCGGATTCCGCCGCCGCGGTGACAGTGACGTCGGGCGCCTGGGCGATGGCGTTCCACCAGGTGGCGGCGGCGGCGCCGAGCAGCGGCACCGCCGCGCGCGGCAGGTCGCGGGCCCGTTCGGTACGGGTCATGACGATCGCCGCCGCGCCATCGGTGACCAGGCAGCAGTCGCGCGTCGACAGCGGCGAACTCACCAGACGGGCGCTCAGGCAGTCCTCGATGGTCAGCGGCCCGCGCGCGAAGGCTTCCGGGTTGGTGTTGGCCCAGGCGCGCGCCGCCACCGCCACGGCGGCCAGATCCGCCCGCGTGGTGCCGTAGTCGTGCATGTGGCGGGCCGCCGCCAGGGCGTAGGAGGACATGGGAAACAGTGGCCTGTACGGCGCGTCCCAGCTGTTGCTGGCGATCATGGTGCGCAGCTTGCCGCCGTTGGTGCGCTGGTTGGAGCCATAGGCGATCAGGGCGGTGTCGATATAGCCCGCCTCCAGCGCCAGGGCGGCGGTGATCATGTGGCTCATGAAGGCCGAACCGCCGGTGCGGTTGTTGTCGGTGAAGCGCGGATTGAGACCGAGATATTCGGCGAACGACAGGCCGGAGAGAAAGTCGTCGGGCAGGCAGACGAACAGCCCGTCGATGTCATCCAGCCGCAGGCCGGCGTCGGCCACCGCCAGCAGTCCGGCCTTGGCCGCCAGCTCCAGCGATGTGAAGCCCGGCGCCTCGCCGATGCCGTAGGTGGCCAGCCCGGCGATGGCGGCCTCGCCGCGGGGAAAGGTGCCGCCCATGGTCTCAGGTCTCCAGCGGGACAAAGACGAGCAGTGGCGCGCCATCGGCGTCGATGATGCGGGCGCGCACCCGCTGGCCGATGCGCAGGGTGTCCGGTGTCACGCCGTCGACCCGGCTCATCAGGCGCGCGCCTTCGTCGAGGTCCACCAGCGCCACGTTATAGGGCGGCGTCGGCGGCTTCTGCGCCACCCAGGTCAGCGAATAGACAGTGCCCAGCCCGCAGGCCTCGAACCAGTCGAGGTCGGCGTCGCCGCGCCCGGGCTCGGCCAGCCGGGGCGGAAAGATCACCGCGCCGCTGGCGCGGGCCCGTTGCAGCAGGATGCGGCCTTGCGACAGTGCGTGCCGCCAGATCGCCTCCGGGCCGCCTGCTGCCGTTGTCTCCGGTGTCATCATGATCGCGCGCCTCAGGCCGGCCGGGCGAGGCGGACGGCGCCGCGCTCGGCCAGGGCGGCGATGTCGGCCTCGCTCAGCCCCGCCTCGCGCAGGACGGCCGCGCTGTCGGCGCCCAGTGCCGGGCCGGGCTCGCCGATGGCGCCGGGCGTCGCCGAGAAGCGGGTGGGAATGCCGGGGAAGCGCAGCGTGCCGGCGTCGGTTTCCTGCTGCTGCCAGAAGCCGGTGGCGGTCAGGTGCGGGTCTTCCAGCAGGTCGGACAGGCTGGCGATCGGCATCGCCGGGATTTCCGCCGCCCGCAGCAGCTCCATCCAGTCGCCGGTGGTGCGTTCGGCCATCACCTCGGCGACGCGGGCGAGCACGGTGGCGATGTTCTCCGTGCGCGAGCGCATGGTGGCGAACATCGGGTCGCGCGACCAGTCGGGGTCGCCGATTGCCGCGAAGAAGGCCCGCCAGTGCTTGTCGTTGTAGATCATGACCCCGATGTAGCCATCGCGGGTGCGGTAGGGGCGGCGGGTCTCGGCGGTGGCGCGCGGATATTCCGGCGGCCCCAGTGGCGGCACGAACAGCGATCCGCACAGATGCTCGACGGTGGCGAACGACACCAGCGTCTCGAACATCGGCACCTCGATCTCCTGGCCCGCGCCGGTGCGCTCGCGCGCGAACAGCGCCGCCATCACCGCGTAGGCGCCGGTCAGCCCGGCCACCTTGTCGGCAACGACGGTGGCAAGATAGGTCGGCACCCCGCCCGACAGCCGCGCCTGCAGATCGACGATGCCGGAGGCCGCCTGCACGATGTCGTCGTAGGCGGGGTAGTCGCGGTAGGGGCCGTTACGGGCAAAACCGTAGAGGTTGGCGTAAATGATGCGCGGGTTGGCGGCCTGCAGCGCCGCGTAGTCGAGCCCCAGCCGGGCGATCGCCTGGGCGCGCATGGAGTGGATGAACACGTCCGCCGTTGCCGCCAGTCGCAGCAGCACCGCGCGGGCCTCCGGTTGCTTGAGGTCGAGCACCAGGCTGCGCTTGCCGCGGTTGACGTTCATGAACATGCCGCCACGCGCCGGATCGTGGCCCGGTGGCAGGTAGCGGGTGGTGTCGCCGTCCGGGCTTTCCACCTTGATGACCTCGGCGCCGAGGTCGGCGAAAATCTGCGTCGCGTAGGGCCCCATCAGCACACTGGTGAGATCCAGCACCCGCACGCCCGCCAGCGGTCCCTGGCCACGACCGCTCATGCCGGGACTCCCGGCCGGCCGTGTCGCACGCGTCGTGATGCCAGGTCCATGGCCAATATCCTCCCCGTGGCGCCGGCAGGGGGTGTGCCGGCGGTTGCGGATCGGCCGGTCGTGTGAACGCCCCTGCGGCTGGTTGTTGTGCGCCGGCGTCAGCCAGGCGGCATGGATGGCGCCGTCGGGAAGGTCATCGTGATGCCTTCCTGCCCGGTGCCGGTTTCATCGATTCCAGCTGGCGCTGGAGCAGGCTCAGCATCGGTTCCACCATCGCCTCGTCGACGGCGCCGGTCTGCACGTTGATCGCCAGACCCTCGATCATGGTCTGCGACAGCGCCATGGCCTCCTCGAAGCTCCTGGGGTCCGACTGCCATTCCGGAAACAGTTGCACCGCCTCGGCATTGAAACGCTGGCGGAACTCCACCTGCAATGGCCGCAGGATGGCAGCGAGGTCGGCATTGGTGCGCGCCGCCAGTGCCAGTTCGTGGAAGGCAATGAAGGCCGGTTTCTGTACCTGCCGCCAGTAGGCGTGGACCAGTGTCGCCGGTTCGTGCTCGGTCGTCTCGGCGGCGCGGCGGAAGGCGCGGATGCGCTTTTCGTGCAGCTCGACAATCGCGGCCTTGATCAGCGTGGCGCCGTTTTCAAAGTGATGCAGCATTGCCCCGCGCGACAGGCCGGCCTCCATCGCCACCTGCGGCGTGGTGGTGTTGGCATAACCGTATTTGACGATGCAGCGGATCGTGGCGTCAATCAGCCTGGCCCGGGTCTGCGCGCTTTTCAGCGACTGCTGGGTAGGGCCGCTGTTGCTTGTCTGTGCCCGTAAGCCACGGCGAACCGGGGTGGGACGGGAAGAAGCAAGCGCCATTGGTCGATCCTTTCAAAAACATTCATGACTGTTTTTTGTCTGGCAAGTCAAGTTGGATAATGAGGCAGAGTCTTTACCCATGGGCCGCGGCATGTCCATGCCTTAGAAAAAAACATTCATGACTGTTTCATGCTTGCGCGGGCGCTCACTCTTCGTCATGTTTGCCCGGAAACAGACGGCGGCCCGGGTGCTCACGCGCTGTCGGACAACGAATATGGGGAAGGAGTGGGCAGGTGGACCTCGGATTGCAGGGCAAGAAGGCGATCATTGTCGGCGCGGCGCGCGGCATCGGTCTCGCGACAGCGGAAGTGCTGGCTCGTGAAGGCTGTGATCTGGCGATCACCGCCCGTTCGGAAGACGGCGTCAAGGACGCGGTGGCCGAGCTAGGCAAATATGGCGGCACGGTGGTCGGCAAGGCCTGCAACGTCAAGAAGGCCGACGACTACAAGGCCTGGCTCGACTGGGCGATCGAGGCGCTGGGTGGCGTCGACATCCTGATTCCCATCACCTCGGCCGGCGGCGGCATGGGCTCGGAGAAATACTGGACCAACGCCTTCGAGGTGGACGTGATGGGCCCGGTGCGGGCGGTGGAAGCGGTGCTGCCAACCATGCAGGCGCAGAAGTCGGGCTCGATCATTCTCATCGCCACCACGTCGGCTGGCGAGGCGATGGGCGGGCCGCAGGCCTACAACGCCATGAAGGCGTCGCTCGTCACCTGGGGCAAGCAGCTGGCGCTGCATCACGGCCGCGATGGCATCCGGGTCAATGTCGTGTCGCCCGGTCCGGTCGAGTTCGAGGGCGGCAACTGGGACATGATCAAGGGCACCATGGAGAAATTCTATCAGGCCCAGCTGCGCCAGCAGCCCACCGGCCGGCTCGGCACGCCGGAGGAGATCGCCCGCTGCATCGCCTTCCTCGCCAGCCCGGCCGCCAGCTGGTGCAACGGCGCGCATCTCGTCGTCGATGGCGGCTTCACCAACCGCACCCATTTCTGAGAGATACCGCGACAGCCGGTGGTGGCCCGAGGAAACAGCGATGGACGTCAAGCGCAAGGTCGAGATCAGCCGGGTCAATCCGCAGGACTGGCCCCACGGCACCCCCGTGCACAAGGAGGAAGATCCGCAACTTGGCCACGACATCATTCCTGCCGCCCGCTACACCAGCGAGGCGTTCATGCGGCTGGAGTGGGAGCGGGTATGGACCAAGGTCTGGCTGCTGGGCGGCCGCTCCGACGACATTCCCAATCCCGGAGACTATATCTGCACCGACATCGGCAAGGAGTCGGTGCTGATCGTGCGTCAGGCCGACGGTTCTGTACGTGCCTTCCCCAACCTCTGCCTGCACCGTGGCAACCGGCTGCGGCCGGAGGGGTTGGGCAACGCCGAGCATTTCCGCTGCATGTACCACCACTGGACCTACGACCATCAGGGCTGCATCATCCGCATTCCCGACCTCGACACCTTTCCGCAGGGCGGCCCGCCGGGCATGCGGCTGCCGGCCTACCCCTGCGACGAGTGGGGCGGTTTCGTCTGGTATTCGCTCAATCCCGACGTCGAGCCGCTGGCACAGTATCTGTCCCCGATCCAGCAGCACCTCGGCCCCTATCATGCCGAGCGCATGGCGTGGGTGCGTGACGTCACGGTGGAGTGGGACTGCAACTGGAAGGCCAGCGTCGATGCCTTCAGCGAGACCTACCATGTGCAGGGCATCCATCCGCAGCTGCAATGGTATCTCGATGACGTCAACGTACAGATCGACTGCTACGAGCGCCACAGCCGCTATCTGGTGCCGTTCGCCGCCATCAGCCCGCGCGTGGCCATGCCCTCGGCGATACCGCCGGCCATTCATGAAATCATGGTGAAGGCCGGCATGGACCCGGCCGAGTATGAGGGCAGTGTCGGCGACATCCGGCGCGCGGTGCAGCTGTTCAAGCGCCAGCATGGCGCCGCGCAGGGCAGGGATTATTCGGAGCTGAACGACGACCAGCTCACCGACGATTATCACTATACGATTTTCCCCAACGTCTCGCTCAACGTGCACGCCGACGACATCATGATGTTCCGCCAGCGGCCGCACGCCACCGACCCCAACAAGATGCTCTACGATGTCTGGGTGTTCGAACTGGTGCCGGAGGGCACGCCATGGCCGGCGCGGCCGAAGCATCGCCGCTTCAGGCATGGCGACCGGTCCATCGGCCAGGTGCTGGACCAGGACGCCTACAATC
Source organism: Parapedomonas caeni (assembly GCF_041060555.1). Taxonomy (NCBI): domain Bacteria; kingdom Pseudomonadati; phylum Pseudomonadota; class Alphaproteobacteria; order Sphingomonadales; family Sphingosinicellaceae; genus Parapedomonas; species Parapedomonas caeni. The sequence continues at coordinate 77,441 of NZ_JBEUDS010000005.1, forward strand.
TGCCCACCGTGCAGCTGGGCATGCAGTCGGACGCCTTCAAGGGCCTGTGGCTCAGCGACCAGGAGCTGCGCATCCGCCATTTCCACAAGGTGCTCGATGATTACATCTACGGCCCCGGTGGCAAGGGACCGGACGACATCTGACGCCGCGACCGGCGGCGATCGCCAACATTGAAATCCGGCGCCGCCCGCCTTGCGCGGCGGGGGAGGGCGCCGGTGGCACGGGAGGATCATGGTGAACTTCAAGCTGACCGCCGAGCAGGAGCAACTGCGCGAAGCGGCGCGGGCATTCGCGCGCGCCGAACTGCCGGCCATCGCCGCCGAACTGGAACGCGACAACAAGCCGCCCAGTCATGCGCTGGTGCGCCGCTATGCCGAACTGGGCTTTCTCGGCATCAATGTTTCGGCCGATCTCGGGGGGCTCGGGCTGGGTAACATCGAGGCGCTGGTGGTGCTGGAGGAGTTCGCCAGGATTTCCTCGGCCGTGGCCTTCCCGATCTTTGAATCCTCGGTGGGGCCGGTGCGGGCGATCGAGCATTTCGGCTCGGACAGCCTGAAACGACGGGTGGTGCCGGCGGTGTGTGCTGGCGAAATGGTGGTGGCGGTGTCGATGTCGGAGCCGGAGGCCGGCAGCGCGCTCACCGACCTCAAGACACGCGGCGTCATCACCGGCGACACCGTGGTGCTCAATGGCACCAAGCGCTGGTGTTCCGGCGGTGGCCACGCCGATGCCTATGTGGTCTATTGCCGGCTGTCCGACGATCCCGGCCCGAAGGCCATCGGCGCGGTGCTGGTGGAGAAGGACAGGCCGGGCCTCAGCTTCGGCCCCAACGAGCAGCTGATGGGCTTCCGCGGCGTGCCCTCGGCCGACCTCTATTTCGATGACTGCGCGGTGCCGGCCGACAACATCATCGTCCCCGCCGGTGGCTTCAAGAAGCTGATGGAAGCGTTCGATCTCGAACGCTGCGGCAACGCCACCATGGCGCTCGGCCAGGCCTCGGGCGCGCTGGAGGATGTGACGGCCTATGTCCAGGAGCGGCGGCAGTTCGGCAAGCCGATCGTCGAGTTTCAGGCGGTGCAGCTCAAGCTGGCGGAAATGCACATGAAGTGCGAGGCGGCCCGGCTGCTGATCTGGCGGGCGGCGGCCAACGCCCAGGATGGGCTGCCGTCGGTGCTCGACTCCTCCACCGGCAAATGCTTCGCCAACACCATCGCCCGTGAAGTGACGGGGGATGCCATGCAGCTGATGGGCGCCTACGGCTACTCCAAGGATTTTCCAATGGAACGCCGGCTGCGCGACAGCTGGGGCTGGGGCATCGCCGGCGGCGCCATCGACATCCAGAAGGTCAACATCGCCGGCGCCATGCTCGGTCGCCGCTTCGACCAGCGCCGCTGAGGTGGCGCTGGCGGGCCGGGTCAGGGCACGGTCCGGCGGGCCTGCCCGGCGCGGGTATAGACCAGGTTGATGCTGATGAAGCTGACCGCCTCGGCGCCGTCGGCGGTCACCACGGCATAGCGGGTGCGGGCGATGCCGCGATCGTCTCGGGAGGTGGAGGGCAGCAGCTCGATGATCTCCGAGGTGACGTGGATGACGTCGCCGGGCCGGATCGCCCGCTTCAGCCGCAATTCGTCCCAGCCGATGCCGCAGACGAAATCGATGTCGGCGTTGATCTCGTGGTCGAGCTGGCGCCACAGCGCCAGTACGTGAATGCCGCTCGCCACCACCTCGCCAAACACCGACTGGCGCGCGAGCGCCGGGTCGGCATGGAACCACTGCGGATCATACTGGCGCGCGAAGGCGACGATCTCCTCCTGCGTTACCGCGCGGGCACGCGATCGCCGCCGCTCGCCCAGCCGCAGATCCTCGAAGGCGCGGCTGGGCGTCGCGGGCGTGAAGGGCGGCGCGCCGGTCACGGGCACGCTCAGGACCGCACCACCTGGTCGCCGAGCACCTGTTCCACCCGCAGATGCGGGGCAATGCGCTCGACGCCGATGCGACGGTCGAGTTCCTCGTGCCAGTGATAGATGCGCCGTTCCTGGTAGTTCAGCGTCATGCCCTGGAAGCCACGGCTTTCCAGCGATTCCTGGATTTGCGGCGCGAATTGCAGGTCTTCGTAAAGGATGCGTTCCCAGTTGCCGATGCGCTTCTCCCACATCGGGTGCGGGTTGGCGGGGTCGTGGCCCGGCGCGATCCAGCTGGAGACCACCTTGCAGGTGCGCTCGGTCAGCGGCCAGAACTGCAGGATGGGAATACCGCTGTCGGAGGGCGGCATCACGAAGTTGGGGAAAATGTGATAGCTGACGTTGTTCTTCAGAGGGATGTCGCTCAGCCCGCTGAGGGTGGGCATGCCGATGGTGCCGGGGTCGATCCAGTCCGGCCGGCGGTTGGGCGTCACCATCCGGCTATGGCCGTTGGGCCACAAGGTGATGAACATGCCGCGATGGTCGAGGAAGCGGTCCACCGTCTGCTGATGGATCGATTTCAGGTGATAGACCTCCAGAAAGGCATCCAGCAGCACCTTGACGTTGCAGCCGACCTCGTAGCTGCGGGAATCCACCAGCCGCAACTCGTCGAGCCGGTACTGCTCCAGTTCGTGCGCCATCGGGCCGATATGCTCCATCAGCGGCTGGGCCTCGGGGTCCTCGTTGATGAAGATCAGGCTGCCCAGCAGCTCGCAGCGCACCGGCACCATCGAGCGGCAGGCGAAATCGAGATCGACGAAATCGCGGCGGTCGCGCACGGCGGTCAGCTTGCCATCCAGCGTATAGCTCCAGCCGTGATAGCCGCAGACGAAACCGCGGGACTCGCCTGAGTCTTCCGTCACCAGCGGGGCGCCGCGATGACGGCAGGTGTTGTAGAAGGCGCGGACCGCGCCGGCCATGTCGCGCACGACGATGATCGGCGCGCCGGTGTTGCGGGTGAGAAACCAGCTGCCCGGGTTGGGCAGCTGGTCGACGTGACCGGCGTAAAGCCAGGCCCGTTTCCACATCCGCGCCTGCTCCAGCGCCAGGAAATCCCTGTCGACATAGCGGCCGCCGGGAATATCCGGCAGGTTCGGAAAATCCGTCGGCGGGCCGGTACGGCCGCGTTCGTACTCCATTGCCGCGAGCGCACGAGGGGCGTTGAGCTGATTGAGTTCCATGGTTGGTTCCTCCCCGACACTCTACCTATCAACTGACGTGCATAAAAACAATCATGTTTGCTTTTTATGATGGCCGTGCGGTGCAGGGTGTCGGGGCTGCCGGCGGGGGTCGATCCTTGCAAATTTGAGAGGGTGTGCGCGGCTGCCGCCATGGCACCCTAGCGTCTGCGCGGCGCGGTCGCCGGCGGTTGCGGTGGAATGCCGGATAATAATAAAAAACATGTAAGATTGTTTTTTATTGGCGGTGCCGCTAGGCTCGCCTCAACAACGGGAGGCCCCAAGGCCTCCGGGCACGACAGATCCGTTCCCCGGCGACGCGGGAGATCGGGCGGTGCGGCAAGCGGGGAGGCGACAATGGCGCAAGGGACAGTGGCGCAAGGCCAGGCGATCTATACTATGGGCGCATTGTTGCGCGCGGCCGCCGCGCGTTGGCCGCAGGCGGATGCGCTGATCTTTCCCGACCGCCGGCTGAGCTATCGACAGCTCAACGAATCCGCGCGCGCCTGGGCGCGGGTCTTCATCGCGCTGGGCGTCCGGCCCGGCGAGCATGTCGGCATACTGCTCAATACGCGGCCTGATTTCGTCGAGCTGTATTTCGGCATCCTGATGGCCGGCGCCGTCGCGGTGCCGGTGAACGCGCGCTATCAGGCTGCCGAGCTCGGCTATCTGGTGCGGGACGCCGACCTGGTGCTGCTGGCGACCACCGGCCGGGTGGCGGACAGCGTCGATTTTGGCGAGCGGTTGCTGACGGCCTTGCCGTCGCTCGCGGGCGCCGGCGATCCGCGTGCGCTGGCGCTGCCCGAGGCGCCGCGCCTGCGCTCGGTGCTGTGCCTCGACCCGCCGTGTCCGGCCGGTCTGCTGGCCGGCGACGCGGCGCTGGCGCTGGGGCGGGATGTTCCCGACAGCGCGGTCGACGTGCGCATCGACGCGGTGGCCGACGAGGACATCGCCATGATCCTCTACACCTCGGGCACCACCGCCCACCCCAAGGGCGCGCTCATCAGCCATCGTGGCCAGGTCGGCAACAGCCGCAATCTGGGGCGGCGTTATCGGGTAACGGCGGCCGACAAGGTGTGGTCGCCACTGCCGATCTTCCATATTGCCGGTATCCTGCCGATGACCATGATCCTCGATGCCGGTGGCGCCTATATGACCGTGCCGTTTTTCGAGGCCGGCACCGCGCTGGAGATGCTCGGCCGCGAGAAGGCGACCATTGCCTACCCCAGCTTCGTCACCATCATGCAGGGGCTGATCCAGCACCCGTCGTTCCAGCACACCGACCTGTCGAGCCTGCGGCTGATGAACTCCAACTTCGCCGTGCAGCCGGCCTGGATCAAGGAGGCGGTGACGGCCGCCATGCCGCACACCATCCAGGTCGGCACCTATGGCCTTACCGAGGCGGCGGGTACGGTGACGACGAGCCGGCTCGACGACAGTTTCGAGCAGCGCACCGGCCGATGCGGCGTGCCGCTCGACGAGTGGGTGGTGCGCATCGTCGACACCGAGACCGGCGCGGACTGCCCGACTGGCGCGCACGGCGAAATCGTCATTCGCGGCCCCAACATGCTGAAAGGCTATTACAACGCGCCCGACAAGACGGCGGAGGTGATGCGCGGGGGTTGGTTCCACACTGGCGACATCGGGTCGATCGACGCCGATGGTCAGCTGATGTTCCATGGCCGTACCAAGGACATGCTGAAGGTGGGCGGCGAGAATGTCGCGGCCGCCGAGATCGAGGCCATGTTGCAGAGCCATCCGGCGGTGCGGCTGGCGCAGGTCGTGGCGATTCCCGACGATCGCTACGTCGAGGTGCCGGCGGCGTTCGTCGAGCTGGTGGACGGCGCCAGTGTCACCACGGATGAGCTGATCCAGCATTGCCGGGGCCGGCTCGCCAGTTTCAAGATTCCGCGTCACGTGCGCATGGTCAGCCAGTGGCCGATGTCGACGTCGAAAATCCAGAAGTTCCGCCTGCGCGAACAGCTCATCGAGGAACTCAAGCGCGGCGCGGCGGCGTGAACGTGCGCGGCGGCGGCGCCGGCGCCATGTCAGCCACGCCCGCGTGACCGCTCATAGGCGATCCAGCTTGGCAGCTTCTCGGGGAAGTCCGCCTCGCGCGCATCGTCATAGGCGCGATTGCGCTTTTGTGTGCCCAGGATGCCCGGATAGTCCGCCAGCGGCACATAGTAGAGGAAGCTGATGGTGCGTTCGGCGATGCGCCAGCCCGCGCGCGTGTGGCGGTAGCGGTCGTCGTAGCGCAGCGCCGTGACCATCATCTGGCCGGTCCGCCACAGCTCGGCGTGACCGGAGACCAGCCCGCGCGCGGTGTCGGGGTCGGCGTCGTCGAAATCGAGCCGGATGTCGTGCATGAAATGCTGGCCGGCGCCGAGCACGTCGAAGCGGCCATGATACTGGGCGATGATCGCCTCGATGCCGCTGGCGTTCATCACGCCGTCGGCGGAGCTGACACGGGCATCGTCGGTGAACAGGGCGCGGATTCCATCGATGTTGCGGTCGTCGATGGCGAAGCAGTAGCGGGCGACCAGCTGGCGGATCTGCGATTCCGCCTCCAGCCTGGCGATGCGCGCTTCCAGATCGGGCATGGCGGCCTCCTGCGACGGATGGGTGGGTTCAGGCGGCTCGGGTTCAGGCGGCGCCGCCCTCGTTGAAATAGTCCGGCATTCCGGCCGGCCAGACCACGCCCCACTGCGCCTGGCCGCCATCGATGATGATGAGATCGCCATTGATGAAGCGGGCCGCCGGCGAGGCGAGGTAGGCGATCTGCTCCGCCACGTCCCAGGCGTTGCCCTTGCGCTTCATCGGATTGGCCTGGTGGAAACGCTGCAAGGCTTCCTCGGGATAGACGCCGAAACCTTCCGTCTCGATGACGCCGGGGCCGATGCAGTTGATGCGGATGTCGAACGGTGCCCATTCGGTGGCCAGTGTCTTCGACAGGTAGATGACGCCGGCGCGGGCCGCACAGGTGTGAGCCGCCTGCGGCATGCCGCGTTCGACATTGGCGACGATGTTGATGATGTTGCCGGGCTTGCCGTCGGCCCGCCAGCGGCGGGCGGCTTCCTGCATCATCCACCAGGTGCCGTTGAGATTGGTGTCGATCACCGCCAGCCAGCCCTTGCGGGAAAAATCGATGGCGTCCTGCGGGAACTGGCCGCCGGCGTTGTTGACGATGGTGTCGATCTGGCCGAAGCGGTCATGCACGGCACCGATCAGCGCCTCCACGGCTTCGGGTTCGCGGATCGTCATCGCCCGGGTGAAGATCTCCCGGCCGGTGGCGGCATGGATGTCGGCCTGTGTGCGGTCGAGCTTGTCCTGATTGCGGCCGCAGATGGCGACATTGGCACCCAGCCGCGCGGCGAGGAAGGCGGCGGCCTTGCCGACGCCGCTGCCGCCACCGGAAATCAGCAGCGTGTGGCCGGCCAGCAGATCATCGCGGAACACGGTCGGGCGCATCGCGAGATCCTGCTCGGTGAGACCGCGCCGGGGCCGGGTGGGATCGTTGGGGTCTGGCCGCATGGCCTTGGGTGCGCTCATCTACCCGATTACTCCGTGCTGTCGAATGTCGCGAATCCCGCGCATATCCATCTTGTTCGAGTGCTGGGGTTGGTCTAGCAAGGACTGAGAAAAAAACAAACGCGAATGTCTTTCTTTTTGGTGTCCGCCCGGCGTTTTCGCGAGCCTGCGGCGGACGGAGCACAACAAACCAGCGCGTGGCCAGGCAGCGCGCGCCAACCGGGGAGGGGCTGAGACCATGGGACGCGTGGATGGCAAGATCGCACTGGTAACGGGTGGCGCCTCGGGCCTGGGCAAGGCCGATTGCGAACTGCTGGCGGCCGAGGGCGCCACGGTGTTCATTGCGGACATCAATGGCGCCGCGGCCGAAGCGCTGGCCGGGCGCATCGGCGGCAGCGCGCGCGCTCTCACCCACGATGTCACCTCGGAGGCCGACTGGCTGCGCGTCTACGGCGAGATCGAGCGTGCCCACGGCCGGCTTGATATTCTGGTCAACAACGCCGGCATCGTCATTGTCGCCAATCCGGAGGATACCACGCTGGAACAGTTCCAGCGGGCGATGGCGGTAATGGCGACCGGGGTGTTTCTCGGCTGCAAGCACGGCCTGCCGCTGCTGGCGAAATCGCGCGCGGCCTCGATCATCAACATCTCCTCCACCGCCAGCCACTTCGGCTATGCGCCCTTCTTCGCCTATTCGGCGGCCAAGGGCGCGGTGCGCTCGATGAGCAAGTCGGTGGCCATCCACTGCCAGGAGCAGGGCTACCCCATCCGTGTCAACACCGTGCATCCCTCGGCCATCGAGACGCCGATGGTGCAGGCGGCGGAAGGGCGGGCGGGCCAGGAGCAGGCGATTCCCGACGGCGTGCTGCCGGCAGGTGCCACCGGCTCGCCGCGCGATGTCGCCAACATGGTGCTGTTCCTCGCCAGCGACGAGTCGCGCTTTCTCACCGGCGGCGAGTATCTGGTGGACAACGGCCTGTCGATCCACCCGTGAGGTGAGCGCGGGCGTCATGGCCACGTTCACCGCAACGAGCGGAAGAAGCTCAGCTGCATGTCCTCGGCCAGGCAGTCGAGGATCGGCGGTACCAGCCGGTCGTGGAAATCGATGTGCATGTGGTGCTCGAAGGCGGCATCATCCTTGAACGTGGCGACGCAGAAGAACAGGTTTTCGTCACCCTCCGATTGCAGCAGCTCATAGACCCAGGCGTCCGGCTCCCGTGCGGCCACCAGCCGCTTGAGCTCGGTCTGGTAGCCGATGAAATCGTGCCGCCGTTCCGGTTTCACCCGCAAGGTGGCGATGAAGGACTTGGCGGATGCCATGACGGAAACTCCCCTGTATCGATGGTCGGCGCTGGCCGTGTGTCCGGCCTGATTGTCGCCGCGCCTTGTTAGTTCTTGCGGCCTGTGCGCCGGGCAAGATGCTCCCGATTATCACAGGTCGTGCAGATATTCCCGCGTGTAGGTGCCCTCCATGCAGGCGAGAATGTCGTCGATCAGCGCCACGTTGAGCGGGTTGCGCTGGTGGGCAATATCGCCGTCCGCCGAGGTGAAGCTTTCCAGCACCGCGAACATGCCGGGCTCGTCCAGCCGGTAGAACTTGTAGGCCAGCGTCTCCGGCTCGTCCCGGCTGATCGCCTCGATGCGCGGCACGAGGGCGAGAAAGTCCGCCTCCTTGTCGGCACGGATGCGGAAGCGGGCGATAAACGTGCAGGCCATCAGGCGGTCTCCCCGCCGTCGCTGATGTAACGATCCAGCGTGACGTGGAAATGGCGCAAGCGGGCTTCCTGCTCGCTCCACAGCGGCCCCCGGAAGCCACGCGAGCGCGCGCCCTGCTGGACCACCGGCAGCAACTCGCTGTCCTGGTCCAGCACCTCGCCGAGATGCGGCGGCTCGCCCAGCGGCACGTGGACGATCTCCGGCCGCACCGCGCCCGTGGTGTCGGTGCCTTCCGCCAGACCCATCCAGGCCGGCGCGCTGTAGCCGGGAATATTCTCATGCTTGAACAGGATCATGGTGTCGTAGGTGAACTGCTCGGGATCGCGCGGATTGGGCAGAAAGCGGTGGATGAACACTGCCTCCGGATGACAGCCGATCTGGACGTTGGGAAACACGCCATAGACGGTGGAGTCGGAGAGCTGGGTGTCGCTGAAGCGTTCGTAACCCAGATTGTGCTGGGCGGAACGGGCGCGCTTGGCCTGCTGTACGGCGGCGCGGCTGTCCTGGGCGGTGCCGGTGAAGCTGTCGGGGTCGATGCCGGCATCGGCCAGCATCATGCGGATGCCGGCATTCACCGTGAGCTGGTCGGGATGGCGCGGGCTGGGCTGGGCGAACGGCACGAACTGGCGGCTCATGCCGTTGGGGTACAGGTCGATCTGGGTGCGGTCGTCCATCACCCCCTGGGTTTGCGGATGGACGGCGTGCAGGTGGTAGATTTCATAAAAGGCGTCGATGCCGCCTTTCCAGTTGGCCGCCCATTCCGACTGCTTGTGCTGGATCACCTTCATCTCGTCGATGCGATAGAGCGCCAGCTGGTCGACCAGCGGTCCCAGATGCTCGCGCAGCGGCGGCGCGTCATCGTTCATGGTGATGAAGATCAGCCCGGCGATGCTCTCGCAGCGCACGGGTGTCATGTCGGTGCCGTGGCACAGCACATCCGGGTGGAAGGTCTCGGCGTCCGTCACGGCGGCGTTGCTGCCGTCGAGGTTGAAGCGCCAGCTGTGGAACGGGCAGACGAACTGGCCGACCGAGCCGAAGGCACTGAGCGCGATGCGGCTGCCGCGATGCGGACAGACATTGTAGTGGGCGCGGATGACGCCATCGTCGTCTCGCACGATGACGAAGGACTCGGTGGCGATGTCGAATCGGAAATAGTCGCCCGCTTCCGGAATATCGCTGGTGACGCCGGCCAGCAGCCAGGTGCGGGTGAACACCTTGTCCCATTCCTGCTGCCACCAGCCGCGATCATAATAGCGGGCGGGGTCGGGCCGTGCGGTGCCGTTGTCGGGGCGGGGGGCGGCGGCATTGAACGGGTGGGGGGCGCCGACGTGAATGTCCCAGCCATGGAAATCGAAATTCATCCCTACGTCCTCCTGCTTGTTGTCGGCACGCTTGGCGCGGCCGTTGCCAGCCTGACTAGCACATGCGGCAATTAAAAAAAACAAACATGATTGATTGCATATTGGAGCTGTGGCAGCATCCGCCCACACAAGAATAGCGCCGCAAATGCCGCGCACAGGGGAGGAGCAGATTTCATGTCCTTGAACAGGCTGTACGATTCCGTGGCTTTCGCCGCGATCGCGACCACGCTGGCCGCGCCGGCCCTGGCCCAGACGGCGCCGGCGTCAACACCTTCCAGCGACTCGGTGGCGGCACTGGGCGAGATCATCGTCACCGCGACGCGCCGGGCCACCAACCTGCAGGATACGCCGGTGGCGGTGTCCGCGATCGATGCCGCCCTGATCCAGCAGGCAAGCCCGCGCGACCTTGGCGACGTGGCGAGCTTCGTGCCGAATTTCTCGGCCTCGACGATTACCGGCTTCAATGCCGCCTCGTTCGCCATGCGCGGCGTCGGCCAGAACACCATCATCGTCTATTTCGAGCCACCGGTCGCGGTGCTGGTGGACGACTTCGTGGTACCCAGCGTGCAGACCCAGCTGCTCGACACGTTCGACATAGAGCAGGTGGAAGTGCTGCGCGGCCCGCAAGGCACGCTGTTCGGCAAAAATACCACCGGCGGCGCCGTCACCGTGCGCACCAAGCGGCCGGTGATGAACGAGTTCGGCGCCGACGGGCGGCTGCAACTGGGCGAGTTCGGCACCTGGATCATTCAGGGTGCCGTCAATATCCCGCTGGTGCAGGACAAGGCCGCCCTGCGCATTGTCGGCGGTTACCAGAAGGATCACGGCTATTACCGCAACGGCGGCTGCTACGGCCCCGTCACCGGTTTTGTCGAGAACAAGTGGCAGGGCGCGGAAGGCTGCCTGGACGGCAAGCATGTCGGCGGCAAGGACGTGTGGAACGGACGCGTCAAGCTGCTGCTGGAGCCGACCGACAATTTCTCGGCGCTGGTGCAGTATGAAAAGTTGCGGGACCGCTCCGAGTCCGTGCCGTCGGTCAACGAGAATTTCCGCTACGTCAACGCGGCCGATCCGTTCCTTACCGACCTGCTGGGCATCGGGCGCACCACCGACAGTGGCGATCCGCTCGATCAGGCGATGATCACCCTGCGTGACGACGCCCTGCTGGAAATGAACAAGGGTCAGCGCATCGATGTCGACGGCATCTATCTCAACATGGATTACGACACGGCCGTCGGCCGGCTGACCTCGGTGACCGGCTGGCGCAAGCAGAAGTCGCGCCTGCCCAACAGCTATGCCGGCGCGGTGGCGATCTCGGAGGAGGATGGCCAGCCGCTGTCGGTGTTTGACGCCCGCCGCGACGACGACCGCAAGACCTTCCAGCAGGAACTGCGTTTCGCCACCGACACCGGTACGGCCTTCGACGCCGTGGTCGGCGGCTTCTACCAGCATGACAAGACCAGCTTCTGCGTGTCGCAGATTCTCGGCTTCCTCGATCTCACCAGCGGGCCGCTGCCATTCGGCGCCTGGAACGACACCCCCTATCTGCTGTGCAACGCGCAGAAGGCGGAGTCGAAAGCGGTGTTCGCCGAAGGCACCTACAAGGCGACGGACAAGTTCACCATCACGGCGGGCGCCCGCTACACCTGGGAGAACAAGACCTGGTGGGGCCGCCAGCAGGTGTTCATCCCCGCGCTGGAAGGCGGCTTCGACCCGACCATCACCATCGATCAGCCGCTGGACGCCAATGTATTCGATTATCCCGCCGGCGTCATCAAGGTGAAGGACTCCGCCAAGGAAGCGACCTGGCGGATCAGCCTGGGCTATCAGGCGACCGACGACGTGTTCGGCTACTTCACCTATTCGCGCGGCTTCAAGGCCGGCGGCTTCAACGACCAGATCGGCGGCTTCGCGCCGTTCGGCGATGATCTGGTAGCCTTCGCCCAGGCGGCTGCCGCGACCAAGCCGGAAACCGCTGACAGCTTCGAGCTGGGCGTCAAGTCCGAGCTGTTCGATCGCCGGCTGCGTTTCAACCTCACCGGCTTCTACGTGAAGTACAAGGATCTCCAGCGCGAACTCAACGTCCGCATCGAGGTCAATGACCAGCCCAACCAGGTCACCCGTTTCGTCAATGCCGCCAGCGCCAACGTCAAGGGCATCGAGCTGGAAACGCTGGCGCGGGTGACCGAGGCCTTCACGCTGCGGGGCGTGCTCGGCTATCAGGACGGCAAATATTCCTCCTACGACGTTGAACCGGGCCTGGGTGGCGAACCGGGGTCGGGGTATGACCTGTCGACGGCGCCGCTGCTGCGGACGCCCAAGTGGACGGCCTCCGCCGACGCCACCTACGAGCTGCCGGTGGGTGCCAGCCACACGCTGGTGTTCAACGGCAACGTCAATTACACCAGCGCCAACCTGTTCTCGCAGTCGATCACTTCGGCGGCCGGCAATGCCTATCTCAACGCACGGACGCTGTTCAACGCCTCGATCACGCTGTCGGAAGACAGTGACGCCTATTATGTCCGCGTTGTCGGGCGGAACCTGAGCGACAAGCGCTACCGCACCGCCAACCAGAATGTCGGCGGTCTGTGGCTGAACAGCCAATATGGTCCGCCACGGTATTTCGGCGTTGAGCTGGGCTTCAAGATCGGCGCGACCCGCTGATGCGGGGCTGGCTGAAAGGGGCGACGCTGGCTTGCCTGGTGGCGGCCAGCGTCGGCATCGCGGGTTTCGTCGGTATCGGTCAGGCCGCGCCGGCGCGGATGAAGGGCACCGACGACCTGCAATCGCGCGCCGGTCCGGCCATCGACCCTGAAACGCACCCAGGCCGCGGGTTGTTCGCCGCCAACTGTCTGGGTTGCCATGCCGGCGGCGTGCCCAAGGCGCCGGCGGTGATCTGGCTGGAAATGATGTCGCCGGACATGATTCTGGGCGCCATGCGCGGCGGCATCATGACCCAGCAGGCCGCGCACCTGACCGCCGACCAGCAGCAACAGATCGCCGAATATCTCACCCGCACCCGGCTGGCGGATTACCGGCCGCCGGCCCCGCCCCGGCAGTGCACGGGCCGTGTCGCCCGGTTCACCGGCGCGCCACCGGCGCGGATCTCGTGGGGGCATGACAATCGCCGCTTCGTGCCCGAGGCGGTGGGCGGGCTGACCGCCGCCGATGTCCCCGGTCTCAAGCTCAAATGGGCCTTCGCCTACCCGGGCGCCGTGCGGGCACGTTCGCAGCCGGCGCTCGGCTGGAACAGCATCTTTGTCGGCAGTCACGACGGCACCGTCTATGCGCTGGATATCGACAGCGGCTGCGCGAAATGGACCTTCCGCGCCAGTGCCGAGGTGCGCACCGCTATCGTCGTCGATCCCGACAGCCGGCGGCTCTATTTCGGCGATGTGCTGGGGCGAACCTATGCGCTGGACGCCATGACCGGGCGGGAGCTTTGGCGCGTCAAGGTCGAGGATCACGCCAACGCCACCATCACCGGATCGCCGACGCTGGGTGGCGGCCGGCTTTATGTGCCGGTCTCCTCACTGGAAGTGACCTCGGCGGTGGACCCCGCCTATGCCTGCTGCACCTTCCGGGGCGCCGTGGTCGCACTCGACCCCGCTACCGGTGCGGTGCTCTGGAAGACATACAGCATTCCCGCGCCACCGGCGCCGCACGGGCGCACCGCCGCCGGTACGGACATTCTCGGTCCGTCAGGCGCGCCGGTGTGGACGACGCCAACCTATGACGCCAGCCGGGACCGGGTATATTTCGGCACCGGCGAGAATTATTCATCGCCCGCCGACGAGAACAGCGACGCGCTGTTCGCGCTCAATGCCGCCACCGGTCACATCCTGTGGCGGACCCAGTTTACCAGCGGGGATGCGTGGAATGCCGCCTGCATGGTCGGCAACGACAACTGCCCCGAGGAAAACGGTCCCGACTATGACCTCGCCGCGTCACCCCTGCTGGTGGCGCTGGGCGGCAACCGGGACATTCTGGTGGTGGGACAGAAGTCGGGCATGGCCTATGGGGTCGAGCCCGCCAACGGACGGGTTGTATGGCAACAGCGCCTGGGTCACGGTGGTACGCAGGGCGGCGTTCACTTCGGCATGTCGGCCGAGGGAGGCACCATCTATGTGCCGATTGTCGACATGGTGAACACTTACGACGGGCGCGACTATGACGCCCGCCTCAATGGTGCCGGAATCCATGCCCTTGACGCCGCGACCGGCGCTATCCTGTGGCGCCACCGCAACGCCAATGTGTGCGGCGAGCGGCCATTCTGTGATCCAGGCGTGTCGGCGGCGACGACCGCCATTCCCGGCGCCGTGATCGCCGGGCATCTCGATGGCTGGCTGCGGATCTATGACAGGGCCGACGGCAGGCTGCTGTGGTCCCACGATACAACAACGCCGGTTCGCACCGTCAGCGGCCAGATGGCCTCGGGCGGGTCGATGAGCGGCCCCGGTGCCGCTGTTCATGAGGGGCGCCTGGTGGTCAACAGCGGCTACGGCCTGTATTACCACATGCCGGGCAATGTGCTGCTGGTGTTCGGCAAGTAGGTCTCCGGCGGCGGACGTCAGCGGTCGTGCCGCCGCCGCCAGGCCGTGATGGCGGCACTGATCTCGCGCAGTTCGGTCATGATGGTCACGCCGGACGGCTGATCACGTTGCAGGCCCGGATTGCGACCGCCAGCCCATATTTCACACTGCGCCGGCAGCAGCGAGCGCAGCCGGGTCAGCACGGCGCCAACCTGCTGGGCGTTGAACCAGGCGGAAAAGGAAAGGATGACGATATCGGCCTGGCGCGCGATGGCGGCCTGCGCGATGTCGCCTTCCGGCGTCTGCGGTCCGAGCGACAGGCAGTCGCAACTGTTGAGGCTCATCAGCGTTTCCGCCATCAGCAGGCCGATGGCATGCGGCTCCCCCGACACCGTGGTCAGCAGCACGCGTGGCCGGGCGCTGTCGCCGGACGGGCGGGCAAGCGATTGCAGCGTGCCACGCAGCACCCGGGTCAGCTCCTCGGTGAACATGTGCTCCTCGAACAGCTGGATGGTGCCGCGCGCCCATGCATCGCCCACCAGCGTGCAGAGCGGCGCGGCGATATCGAGGACGAACCGCTCCAGCCCCAGGCGCATCAGGCGCGCCAGCAGGGCCAGCCGGAATTCGTCGATACGGTGGGATGACAACAGCTCGATGAATTCCTGCAGTTCCGGTTCGGTGCAGCCGTGGGCCGGCGACGCGTTGCGCGTTGCCCGTTCGTGCAGGGACAGCAGTTCGCTGATCGGCAGACCGACGATCTTGCCGGGGCGCAGGCCATCGTCGATCAACCGCCGCAGCAGGCGTAGCTTGTCCACCTGATCCATCGGATACACCCTGTCGCCGTGGACGTCGCGCTCGGGCGCGGGGAATCCGTAACGTTTTTCCCAGACGCGCAGGACGTCCTTGCCCAGCCCGGTTTCCCGCTCGACCCCGGCGATACTCAGCAGGCGGCTGTCGTCAGCCATGACGGGGGACCGGACCATCTTCAACTGTTCTCATTTTTTGTCCTAGACAAAACAACCGTTAACTCCCATAATGTCGAACAATACCCCAATAAGTCAGATTTGTCTATGACAATATGGGTAGCGGACGCAGCGGCAGGCATCACCGCCGGAATGAGGATCTGAGTATGAGAATTGCCGTCATTGGCGCTGGCATCGCCGGACTCGGGTGTGCCTACGCCCTCCAGCAGCGGCTGAACGCAGCCGGCCGGCGTGACGTGCGGGTCAGCCTGCTGGAAGCCGGCGACCATTTCGGCGGTCATGCCAATACGGTGGAACTGGCGTTCGATACGCCACGGGGCCGGATCAGCCATGGTGTCGATACCGGCTTTCTGGTGTTCAACGAGCGGACCTACCCCAATCTCATCGGTCTGTTCGAGGCGCTGGCGGTGCCTACCGTCAGCACCGAGATGTCTTTCGCGGTCTCCCTGCCGCACGTGGGGCCGGACGGGCTGGAGTGGGCAGGTAGCAGTCTCGCGACCCTGTTCGCCCAGAAGCGCAATCTCGTCCGGCCCGCTTTTTTGCGGATGGTGCGCGACATCCTGCGCTTCAATGCGCTGACCACGGCGCTGGCGTTGCAGGGCGAGGAGGCGACGCTGGGCGAGTCGGTGGGTGCGTTTCTGGCCCGTCATCGCTTCTCCGAGGCGTTTCGCGACTGGTATCTGCTGCCGATGACCGGCTGTATCTGGTCCTGCCCCACGGAGCAGATGCTGGCCTTTCCCATCGGCACCCTGATTCGCTTCTGTCACAACCATGGCCTGTTGCAGGTGAACAACCGGCCGCGCTGGTTCACCGTGCGCGGCGGGTCGCGGGAATATGTCCGTCGCCTGGTGGCGACGCTGCCCGATGCCCGCCTTCAGGCGGTGCACGGCGTGCGGCGGACCGACAGCGGTTACGAGCTGCTGACCGCCAGCGGCGTCGAGGTGTTCGACGAGGTGGTGTTCGCCTGTCACAGCGATCAGGCGCTGGCCCTGCTGGAGGCGCCGCCGCCGGCGCAGGCGGCCGTGCTTGGCGCCATTCGCTACCAGCCCAACCGGGCGGTTCTGCACAGCGACCCCGCGCTGCTGCCGCGCCGGCGCGCTGTGTGGTCCGCCTGGAATTACAGCGCCGCCTCGGGCGAGGCCGGTTCGACCGACCGGGTGTGCGTCCACTATCTCATCAACAAGCTCCAGCCGCTGCCCGAGGCCTGGGGCGACCGGCCGGTGGTGGTCAGCCTCAATCCGGTTGTGCCGCCACGCGACGAGCTGGTTCATGGCACGTTCGATTATGCCCATCCCGTGTTCGACGCCGCCGCCATCGATGCCCAGCGCCGGCTCGCGACGTTCCAGGGCGAGGCGGGCGCGTGGTTCTGTGGCGCCTGGACCGGCTATGGCTTCCATGAGGATGGGCTGAAGTCCGGGCTGGGGGTCGCCGAGGCGCTGTCGGCCCGGCTGCTGGGCGAGGCGCCTGTCGCGCGGCAGGCCGCCTGAGGTGCCGGTCATGCGCGCGGCGCCAGAGTCGTACGGTCCCGCCTTGCTGCTGGGCACGGTGATGCACGCTCGCCTGCGGCCGCGCGTCAACCGCTTCGCCTACAATGTCTATCAGCTGCGTTTGCCACTGCGACGCCTGGCGCTGGGCGACGCGGCCTGGCACGGCGCCACTGGCAGGGTGGTGGGTCATAACCGCTTCGGGCTGATATCATTTCATGATCGCGACCACGGCGACGGCGTGACGCCGCTGACGACCTGGATCGACGGCATCCTGCGCGCCCATGGCATCGCCGACGCCGCCGGCGAGGTCTGGCTGCACTGCTTTCCGCGCGTGCTGGGTTATGTGTTTAATCCGGTGAGCTTCTGGTTCTGCCATCGCGCCGACGGCGCGCTGCGCGCCATTGTGTGCGAAGTCAACAACACCTTCGGCGAGCGCCATTGCTACCTGCTGGCCAATGAGGACGGCGCGCCGCTGGCGTGGGGCCAGCAACTCGCCGCCGCCAAGCAGTTTCATGTCTCGCCCTTCTGTCCGGTGGAAGGCGGCTACCGCTTCCAGTTCCGCCAGCCGGCGCCGGACCGCCATGACGCCCGTATTGATTATCATGATGCCCAGGGCATGCTGCTGCTGACCAGCATTTCGGGCAAGGCACGCCGGCTCACCGCGCGGTCGGCGCTGGCGGCGTTCGTTTCCATGCCGTTCATGACGCTGGGCGTGATCCTGCGCATCCACTGGCAGGCGCTGCGCCTGTGGTGGCGTGGCACGCCGTTCTTCACCAAACCGTCCCCTCCCGTCACACAGGTCAGTCGATGACAGTCGCCGATGTACTCTCCTTCCAGCCGGTCAACCGCCCGCGCGCTATCGCGAATGCCGGGCTCGATACCAGCGCCTTCCCTGCGAAGGCGCGTCTGGCGCTGCAGGTGCTTGAGCATATCGACCATGGTGCGCTGGTGGTCGAGTGCCCGGATGGTCAGGTGGCCGTTTTCGGGTCGGGCGTCGAGCCCGCGGCCCATATGCGCATTGTCGACTGGACCTGCTTCGACGCGATTCTTCGCTCGGGGGACATCGGGTTTGCCGAGGGCTACATCGGCGGTGACTGGACCACCCATGATCTGCCGGCGTTGCTGGACGTACTGGTGGCGAACCGGACGCAAATCGAAGCCATTTATCACGGGCACTGGATCGGGCGGCTGGCCTACCGGCTGCGCCACCTGCTCAATCGCAACAGCCGCCGTGGCAGCCGGCGCAACATCCACGCCCATTACGATATCGGCAACGACTTCTACCGTCTGTGGCTCGATGGCGGCATGACCTATTCCAGCGCGCTGTTCGAGGCCGATGCCGGTGCAGCGGATGACCAGGCGATCGAGGCGGCGCAGACCCGCAAGTACCGGCGGATGCTTGAGCAACTGCGACTGACGGGTGGCGGCTCGGTGCTGGAGATCGGTTGCGGCTGGGGTGGTTTTGCCGAGCTGGCGCTGGCGGACGGTTTCGATATCACCGGCCTCACCTTGTCCACCGAACAGCTGGAGTACGCTCAGGAGCGCTGCGCACCCCATGTCGCTCCCGGTCAACGCTGCGATCTGCGGCTGCAGGACTATCGCGACTGCACCGGCCGGTTCGATGGCATCGTCTCCATCGAGATGTTCGAGGCGGTGGGCGAGGCGTACTGGCCGACCTATTTCGCCGCGCTGCGCCGTCTGCTGGTGCCCGGTGGACATGCGTGCATCCAGACCATCACCATCAATGACTCCCGGTTCGCCCGCTACCGGCGCGGCACCGATTTCATCCAGCAGTATATTTTCCCCGGCGGCATGCTGCCGAGCCCGTCGGCGTTTCGCGAGCAGGCGGCCGCCGCGGGCCTTGCGGTGGTCGACGAGATCGCCTTCGGGCTGGATTATGCCCGCACGCTCGATGTCTGGCGGCAGCGCTTCCGCCAGCGTCTGGATGCCGTGCGGGCGCTGGGCTTTGACGAGCGCTTCCTGCGGACCTGGGATTTCTATCTCTGCTACTGCGCGGCGGCGTTCCGTCACCGCAACACCGACGTCTATCAGTTCACCCTGCGCAACCCGGGATGATGACCATGACCCACGCCCGCCCTGCTGCCCCGACAACGCCGCTTCTCGCCTTGCTGCTGCTGATACTGCTGGGGGTGGGGCAGCCGGTGGCCGCGACCGCCTCGGTGGTCCGGCCGGCGGATATAGACACCGAGGTGCGTGCCGCCATCGCTGGCGCCCGGCTGTCTGGCCAGGGCTCGCTCAAGGTGTTCGGCTTCCACATTTACGATGCCCGTCTCTACGTCGGCCCTGATGGTCTGGGCAGCGATCTGGGTGGCGACAGGCCCTACGCGCTTGACCTGCGCTATGCGCGCGCCATCAAGGGGCGGGCGATCGTCAAGCGTACCCGCCAGGAGATGGAGCGCATCGGTGCCGGCACCGCCGAGCAGCGCCGGCGCTGGGAGCAGCAACTGCTGGGGCTGTTTCCCGATGTCGCGCGCGGCGACCATCTGACCGGCGTCTACCGGCCGGGGCGGGGCACCGTGTTCCTGCGCAATGGCCGCCCCATCGGCGAGGTGGCCGGGGCCGAGTTCGCCCGGGCCTTTTTCGGCATCTGGCTCCACCCTGACAGCGCCGCGCCCGATATGCGCGCGGCTTTGCTCGGCGCGGCCCGGGCCTCATGACGACGGCAACGGCGCCAGCCGCCGACGGGACGGCGCGATCGCGCTGGATGGGGCTGGCGGCCTATGGCGGCTTCGGCATGCCGCTGAATTTTCTGGCGCTGCCGCTCTACATCACGCTGCCGGAATATTATGCCCGCCGCCACGGCCTGGAGCTGGCGTTGATCGGGGGGCTGCTGATGGCCTCCCGCCTCGTGGACGCGCTGGCGGACCCGCTGATCGGCCGCTGGATCGATCACGCCCGCCGCGGATTCGGTCATGCGGGTTTCATTCTGCTGTCGCTGCCGCTGATGCTGGCGGGGTTCGCGGCGCTGTTCCTGGTGCCACCGCTGGCCGGCGCGATGGCGGCGGTGTGGCTGCTGGTGGCACTGCTGATCGCCTTCACCGGCTTCAGCCTCGCCAGCATCGCCCATAATGCCTGGGGTGCCGAGTTGTCGGCCTCGGCGGCGGGCAGGGCGCGGGTGGTGGGCATCCGGGAAGGCTTCGGTCTGGCCGGCCTGATGACGGGTGCGCTGGTGCCGCAGTGGGGTGGCATGCCACTGACGACGGGTGTGCTGGGCGTGTTGCTTGCCGGTTGCGGCGCCTGGCTGGTGCTGGCGGCGCCGCGGCCGCCGGCCGGATCGCCGGGGGTGCCGCCGGACCCGGCGACGGGTGCGTGGATTTCCGGCTGGCTGCTGCCGCTGTCGCGGCCCGGATTTGGCGCCCTGTTTGTCGTTTTCGTCGTCAATGGCATCGCCAGTGCCGTCCCGGCGACACTGCTGCCTTTCTTTGTAAACGATGCCCTGCGCCTGGCGGGATATACGGGTGCCTTTCTGGGGCTCTATTTCATTGCCGGCGCGCTGTCGGTGCCGCTGTGGGTGCGCGGTACGCGCCGGTTCGGTCTGGTCCGTGCCTGGCTGGCCGGCATGGCACTGGCGATCGGCGGCTTCTGCTGGGCCTATTTCCTGCCCGGGCTGCCCGAAGCCGCCCGCCTTTGGGGTTTCATTGCCGTGGTGGTGGCCTCCGGGCTGGCGCTGGGCGCGGATCTTGTGGCGCCGGCGGCGCTGCTGGCGGGGATCATGCATCGCAGCGGTGATTCCGGCCACGCCAGCGGTGGCTACTTCGGTCTGTGGAACTTCGGGGCCAAGCTGACTCTGGCGCTGGCGGCGGGGCTGGCGCTGCCGCTGCTGCAAGTGGCCGGTTATTCCATCGGCACGCGCGCCGACCCGGCGGCATTGACCGCGCTTGCCGCCACCTATTGCCTGCTGCCATGCGCCTTGAAGGCACTGGCGGCCGGCATCTTGTGGCGTACCCGCACTCATCTGGCAGGAGATTGACCATGACCCCGTTGCCTGTTTCGCGTCCGTCGCTGTTCAAGCGCATGGCATTGTCGCTGCTGGCGCTTGCCATGCTGGGCGGCTGTGCCGGCGTGCGTCCGACGGTCTATGCCAACGAGACCCCGAGGCTCGATCTGCGGGACTATTTCAACGGCACCATCGATGCCTGGGGCGTGTTCACCGACCGCTCGGGCAAGGTGGCGCGTCGGTTCACGGTCGTGATCGACGCCCGCTGGCAGACCATCAACGGGGTCGAGACCGGCACGCTCGACGAGCATTTCACCTATGCCGACGGCACCACCGAACGTCGGGTGTGGACGCTGCGCAAGGTTGGCCCCGACCGCTACGTCGGAACGGCGGGCGATGTCGTCGGCGAGGCCAGGGGGGAGGTTGCCGGCAACGCCTTCAACTGGCGTTACGTGCTGGCGCTGAAGGTTGACGGGCGCACCTGGCATGTCAACTTCGATGACTGGATGTACCTGATGGACGGGCAGGTGATGCTCAATCGTGCCGAGATGAGCAAGTTCGGTATCCGCCTGGGCGAAGTCACGCTGGCGTTCCGCAAGCGGGCGGGAACCAACGATGCCGGCTGAGGTCGCCGCATCGGGCGTCGCGCCGGTGCCGGCCGGGCGGGTCGCGACGCTGGCGCGCGCCTTCGAGGCGCTGCAGCCGGCGACGCTGGAGGCGCTGCTGGCCTTTTATGCCGAGGATGCCCGCTTCAAGGATCCGTTCAACGAGGTCGAGGGGCGGGCGGCGATCGGCGCCATTTTCCGCCACATGTTCGCGGCGCTGGAAGCACCGCGCTTCGTCGTCCACGAACAGGTGGCGGCCGGTGCTCAGGCGTTCCTCGCCTGGGAGATGCATTACCGCCTGCGCCGCCTCGTCCGGGCGCCCATGGTGATCCGTGGCGCCAGCCATCTGCGGTTCGACGACGCGGGCCTGGTCACAGAACACCGCGACTATTGGGACGCGGCGGAAGAGTTCTATGCCAAACTGCCGTTTGTGGGCGGGTTGATGCGCTGGCTGGCCCGCCAGGGCGCCGCCACCTGACCTGGGCGTCAGGCGGCGAAATCCTCGGTGTCGATGGTGCGCTGCATCGCCGGGCCGTAGCGGTGGCCGGCGACGCTATCGCGGTTGATCAGCGCGTCGACCGCCGCCAGCGTCGCCGCCTCCGGCCGCCACGACCAGCGGGCGATATTCTCCTCAAGATGCGCGGTCGAGGCGGTGCCGGGAATGGCCACCACATGCTCGCCGCGAGACAGCACCCAGGCCAGCGCCAGCTGGGCCGGGGTCGCCTCGACGCTGTGCGCCAGTTCGGCGAAGCGGCGGATCAGCGCCTGGTTGGCCGGCCAGTGCTCGGCCGTGAAACGCGGCATGTCGCGGCGGATGTCGCGTTCCGGGAAGGCGGCCGGATCGAGCGCCGGATCGGCCAGCGCGCCGCGTCCCACCGGGGAAAAGGCGACGAAGGTGGTGCCCAGCGCGCGGCAGGCTTCCAGCACGGCAATCTCGGCGTTGCGGGTCCACGGCGAATATTCCGTCTGCATCGCGGCGATGGGGTGGACGGCGGCCGCCCGGCGCAGCGTCTCGGCCGACATTTCCGACAGGCCGATGGCGCCGATCTTGCCGGCCTTCACCAGGTCGGCCAGCGCGCCCACCGACTCCTCGATGGGCACCGTGAAGTCGCGCCGGTGCAGGTAGTAGAGGTCGATATGGTCGGTGCGCAGCAGCCGCAGGCTTTCCTCCAGGGCGGTCCGGATGGTCTCCGGCCGGCAGTCGATGCGCCGCTTGTCGCCATCGACGATGATGCCGGTCTTGGAGGCAAGGAAGAAGGACTGGCGCTTGCCGTGCAGCGTCTCGCCGATCAGCGTCTCGTTCTTGCCCAGTCCGTAGATGCGGGCGGTGTCGAGATGATCATAGCCCAGCTCCAGCGCCCGGTGCAGCAGGCGGGCACCCTCGGCCGGCGACGGCGGCGTGCCATAGGCCCACGACAGCGACATGCAGCCCAGGCCGATCGGGTTGACGGCGCGACCGGCGATAGGACGGCGGGTGATGCTCATGACGCTGCTCCTGACGGTGGCGGGGAGCGTCTGTCTAGCAGCCCAGCGTCACCGGCGCACGCAGGAAACCCCGGAAGCGCAGTCGCTGGCTGCGCTCGGCCGGCGCGTTTAACCGATAGTCGGGGAAACGGGCGAGGAAGCGGCCGATGGCGATGCGCCCCTCCAGCCGGGCGAGGTTGGCGCCGAGACACAGATGGGTGCCGGAGGCGAACGCCAGGTGGCGGTTGGCGCCGCGGGCGAGGTCGAGCCGGTCGGGGTCGGGGAAGCGCGCCGGGTCGCGGTTGGCGGCGCCGATGCACAAGGTCACCAGCGTGCCAGCCGGCAGGGCCTCGCCGCCGACCTCGGTATCGGTGAGCACGCGGCGGTTGCCGAGCTGGTTGGAGCTTTCAAAGCGCAGGAATTCCTCGATCGCGGTGTCGAGCAGCGACGGATCGGCGATCAGCCGGGCTTTCTCCGCCGGCCATTCGAGCAGGGTCATCAGCGCGTTGCCGATCAGGTTGGTGGTGGTCTCGTGGCCGGCGTTGAGCAGGAAGATGCAGTTCTGCAGCAGCTCGGTTTCCGACAGTCGCTCGCCGCCGGCCTCGCCGATGATCAGGCGCGACAGGATGTCGATGTCCGGGTCACGCAGGTTGGCCCGGCGGTCCGCCACCAGGTCGCGCAGATAGTCGAGGAAGTCGGCGACGTTCTGGTTCGCCTCCGCCAGCGCCGCCGCCGGCACCACCGGCTCCAGCGCGCCGAGAATGCTGAGCGACCAGCCGCGCAGCGGTCCGCGGTCGGCGTGCGGCACCCCCAGCAGGTTGCCGATCACCTCCACCGGAATCGCCGAGGCGAAATCCTCGATCAGGTCCATCTCGCCGTGCGCCGCGCCGGCGTCGAGCAGGCTGTCGACCAGGGCAATGATGCCGGGCTCCATATGGGCGATGGTGCGGTTGGCCAGCGCGCCCTTGAGAATGGTGCGCACCCGGGTGTGCAGCGGCGGGTCGTTGAACACCAGGCTGGTGGTGTGGTGCTGGTAGAGCAGCGTGTCGCCGAACTTGGGCAGGAATTCCGCCTTCTTGTCCGAGCTGAAGAGCAGCGGCTGGCGGTAGACCAGTTCAAGGTCGGCGTGGCGGGTGAGGAACACCGAGCCGTCTGGCATGCGGCGCACCGGCTGGTGCTCGCGCAGCGCGTGGTAGAAGGGGTAGGGGTTGTCGATGAAGCCGGGCGGCGGCGAGCGCAGGTCGAAGCTGGCGGCGAAGGCGGCGGCGTCAAAGCCGGTGCCGGGCGATGCTGTGCGGTCTAAGGCCATGCTGCTGTTCCTCCCCGAACCTGGTGGTCTTGACGCCACGGTTGCCCCGAGGATAGCGCGTCTTGCGGAATGGTTCACCCCTAAACAGTCACGCATGAAACCATCTGTCGTGTGCATGCCGGAAGTTTGAACGGCCGACCTAACGGAAGCGGTAGCTCGGCAGGGCAGGCCGACAATGACATGTGTGGCGTTTCAGGCGGCGACACAGCCGCCGGGTCGACGTGCGGGAGTGACAGGTCATGGCGCAGCAGGTTGAGCAGGTGGTGCTGGTGCGCCGGCCGGACGGCAATCCTCGCCCCGAGGATTTCGCCCTGCGCGAGGCGCGCCTGCCGGAGCTGGCCGACGGGCAATTCCTGCTGGAAAACCATTATCTCTCGATGGACGCCGGCTTCCGCCAGTGGATGAGCGCGGGTTCCGACGACAATTATCTCGGCGCCATGCCGCTGGAGGCGCCGGTGATGAGCATCGTGCTCGGTACCGTGCGGGCCAGCCGGCACCCCGGTTTCACGGAAGGCCAGGTGTTGCTGGCGCGCACAGCCTGGGAAAGCTGGTCGATCGCCGATGGCTCGGATCTGGCGCTGCCCATTCCGGTGCGGCCTGGCCGTCCGCTGCACTTCTATGCCGGCAGTCTGGGCCTGAGTGGTTTCACGGCCCATGTCGGCTTCAACCATATCTGCCAGCCCAAGGCCGGCGAGACGGTGGTGGTAAGCGCCGCCGCCGGTGCCGTCGGCACCATGGTCGGCCAGTTCGCCCGCATCGCCGGTTGCCGGACCATCGGCATCACCGGCTCGGCGGACAAGGCGCGCTGGCTCACCGACACCGTGGGCTATGACGCCGTCATCAACTACCGCGAGCCTGGCGGCGTGGCCGCCGGGCTCGACCGACTGTGCCCGGACGGGCTCGACATCTATTTCGACAATGTCGGCGCCGAGACGCTGGACGCGGCGCTGGCGCACATGAAGGAAGGCGCCCGCATCGCCCTGTGCGGCATGATCGCCCAGTATGGCGACCCCGCCAACCCGGCCGCCATCCGCCAGCTGTGGCAGGCAATCACCAAGCGGGCGATGCTCAAGGGCTTCATGTTCTCCGACCACATGGACCTGTTCCCGGATTATCTGCGATGGGCGGAAGCGCAGGTCGACGCCGGCCGGCTGCACAGTTTCGACGATATCCACGAGGGCATCGCCACGGCGGCACAGGCTTTCTGCTCGCTGTTCGATGGTACCAACCAGGGCAAGGTGCTGGTGCGACTGTGACCGGAATGACACAGGTTGCGCGCGGGCCTGTCAAAATGATCAAATGAAACGACCGTGCAAATCGGCAAGAACAAACGCCAATAACTGGCAAACAACCGCAGGGCAGGTTTCGCGTCGTCCGTCGGGCGACGGGGAGTGGCCCGGGCAGTCCTTGGGAGAGTTCTAGATCAAACGTGGGATCGCCCCCACGGCATCGCGCCATAACTGACCTGTGCCAGGCTGTCGCCGCCGCTTCCCCGGCCGCGTGCGTACCGCCTGAGCCGGTGACGGGAACGGCATCGATGTTGCGGCCGTTCCATGCGACCCGCCGGCCGGAGAAGGGAATCCCTGCCGGCCGGCACTGACATCATCGATAACGCAGACAACACAAGCGCGGCATTCCGCGCGTCCGAAGGAGAGGAAGAATGACTGTTTCGGTTGAGAAAATCGGCGCCGCGTCCCGGTCGCGCCTGCGCGGGCTGCTGCTGGCCTCGGTTGGCGGCGCCCTGCTGGTCGCCGGCAACGCCGCCGCCCAGACCGCCAGCGACAGCGGTGCCGTCGAAAGCGTCGGCCTGGAGGAAATCGTCGTCACCGCCCGCAAGCGCGCTGAAAGCGTGCAGGACGTGCCGGTGGCGGTGACCGCCATTTCGGCGGCCCAGATCGAACGGCAGGATCTCACCAGCCTGGAGAAGATCGCCGCCCGCACGCCGAACTTCACCGTCGGCCGTGCCTCCAACGGCTCCGGCGCCCAGCTTACCCTGCGCGGCATCGGTTCGTCGTCCACCTCCATCGGCATCGAGCAGTCGGTGGCCGTGGTGGTCGATGGCGTCTATTACGGCCAGGGCCGCATCATCCAGGAAGGCTTCTTCGATCTGGAGCGGCTGGAAATCCTCAAGGGTCCGCAGGCGCTGTTCTTCGGCAAGAACGCCACCGCCGGCGTGATTTCGCTGACCTCCGCCGATCCGGGCAAGGAAGTCGAGTTCAAGGGCCGCGCCGCCTATGAGTTCAAGTCGCAGCAGGTGCAGGGTGAGTTCGTCGGTTCGGGCCCGCTCAGCGATACGCTGGGCCTGCGCGTCGCCATCCGTGCTTCCAAGATGTTCGACGGCTATTTCAAGAACGTCTCGGTCGATCGCAACTACGCGACTTACGATGTCGCGACCGACACCCTCAATCCGCACACCGCGGTGCCGGCGGCCAGCGACGCGCCGGGCGAGAAGGAACTGCTTGGTCGCGTGACCCTGAAGTGGACGCCCACCGATGCGCTCACCGCGACGTTGAAGGCCTCGGGCGACTACAACAAGGTCAACAACTCGTCGTGGAACTATGTGGCGTTCAACTGCCCCGGCGGCGTCAGCCAGCTTACCGGCTATGCCTGCGGCGACAGTTTCGTCACCCATCAGAACAACATGCCGGCCGACATCGCCGCCAACTATCCCTACGCCAAGGATGATGGCGAACTTTACAACCGCTACAAGTCCTACGCTGTCACCGGCACCATCAACTACGAGATGACCGACGTCACCATCACGTCCGTCACCAATTACAACTGGAACAACAACCGCTGGACGTGCGCCTGCGACTTCCAGACCAGCGACGCCGGCACCTGGGCGACCGAGAATTCATCCTGGCACGCCTTCTCCTCGGAGCTGCGGGCGCTCACCAGTTATGACGGCCCGGTCAACCTGATGGTCGGCGCGCTGTATCAGAAGACCAAGCGCAAGTTCGGTCAGTGGGTGATGTTCGCCAACATCGAGGACTCCAGCCAGTCGGCGGCCGACCGCTACGTCGCTACCTCCAAGTCGTCGGCGACTGACGGCGAGACCATCGCGGCCTTCGGTCAGGTGACCTGGAAGGTCATCCCCACCGTCGAGCTGGCCGGCGGCCTGCGCTACACGCATGAGACCAAGGACAGCTTCTTCACCCAGCCGTACAACAACGTGGCGCTGATCAGCATTTTCCGGCCGCAGGACGCCGCTGACGGCCTGGGCTACGTGACCGCCAAGCAGACCTTCAACAACTGGTCGCCGGAAGCCACTGTCACCTGGAAGCCGACCGACGATGTGATGGTCTATCTCGCCTACAAGACCGCCTACAAATCAGGCGGCTTCTCCAACGGCGGCATCAACAGCGCCTTCTCGACCGATCCGCTGGCCGACCTGACCTTCGATCCGGAGAAGGCGCGCGGCTTCGAGGCCGGTATCAAGAGTACGCTGATGGACAATCAGCTGCGTCTGAACCTGAACCTCTACACCTTCGCCTACAAGGATCTGCAGGTCGACTTCTTCAACTCGCCGATCTTCGCCTTCCAGACCCTGACGGCGGATGCTCGCACCAAGGGCGTGGAGGTGGAGTTCGAGTACGCGCCCAACAGCGTGCCGGGGCTGAATCTGCATGGCTCGATCAATTACAACCGCGCCCGCTACACCAGCTTCGGCGACGCGCCATGCTACGCCGGCCAGACCCAGTCGCAGGGCTGCAACGTGCCGGTGGCCAGTGCCTTGCGTCAGGATTTGAGCGGCCGCCCGCTGTCGATGGCGCCCAAGTGGACCGGCACCTTCGGCGTCGGTTACGATACCGCCATCGGCAACGGCCTGACCCTGGGCCTGGCGGCGGATGCCCGCTACAACGGCAGCTATCTCGCTTCGGGCTTCGGCAACCCCTACTCGCATCAGGATTCCTACGTGAACCTCGACGCCAGCGTGCGCGTCGGCAGCGAGGATGGTCGCTGGGAAGTGGCGCTGCTGGGCAAGAACCTGACCAACCGCTTCTATGTCACCGGTGTTGTCGACGGCCCGTCGACCGGCAGCGCCTCGGGCGGCGTCACCGGCACGCCGGCGGACCAGCTGGGCTTCGCCACCCTGCCGCGCACCGTCCAGCTCCAGCTGAGCTGGCGCTACTGAGCCGAACGGGGGGGGCGGTCTCCGCCCCCCGCTCTCCATGCCGACCTCGGCCGCGTCACCTCATCCGGTGGCGCGGCCTTCGTCGTTGGCGGGGGTATGCTCAGCCGGCTTTGTCAGGGTCGGCGGCCGGTCCGCCGGGCGGGTCGGGCTCGACGGCTGGTCCACCGGTTGGATTGGATGAAGATGGGTCATCCTCCGTGTCGCCGGCGACCTCCCGCCGGGCCTGGTCGAGCAGCTGCTCGCGGCGGGCTTCCTCGTCGGCGTCGCGGACCCTCTGCGCCTTGGTGCGCCCGAACTTCGCCCGATTCGTCCTTGCCTCGGCCTCGGCCTCGGCGCGCTCGCGCGCCTTGCGGAACTGCCGCAGATTGATGACCTCGCCCATGCCGACCGTGCCTCCCGGTGTGATCCTGTGTCCGAGTTATGCCAAGGCCGGGGCAGGACACCAAGGCGGGTTGCGGCCATCGACGGGTGTTGCGGGGCAGGGTGTGCTTGCTTTTGCATCGCCGATCGGCTATGCGGCGCGCCATCACACACGCGAGGGCTGCCTTCCCGGTGGGTCCAGAGATGGACCGAAACCCTCGCGGAGGTCAAACTGGAGAAGGAGATACGCGATGGCCGTTCCCGTCGTGACGATGCAGCAGTTGCTGGAAGCCGGTGCCCACTTTGGTCACCAGACCCACCGTTGGAACCCGCGCATGGCGCCGTACATCTTCGGCGAGCGCAACAACGTCCACATTCTCGACCTCAGCCAGTCGGTGCCGCTGTTCGCCCGCGCGCTGCAGTTCGTCCGTGACACCACCGCCGCCGGCGGCAAGGTGCTGTTCGTCGGCACCAAGCGTCAGGCCGCCGGTCCGATCGCCGAGGCGGCCATCCGTTCCGGCCAGCACTTCGTCAACCATCGCTGGCTGGGCGGCATGCTCACCAACTGGAAGACCATCAGCCAGTCGATCCGTCGCCTGAAGCAGATGAGCGAGCAGTTGTCCGGTTCGACCCATGGTCTGACCAAGAAGGAAGTGCTCAAGATGACCCGCGACCGCGACAAGCTGGAGCAGTCGCTGGGCGGTATCCGTGACATGGGTGGCCTGCCGGATGTCATCTTCGTGATCGACACCAACAAGGAAGACATCTGCATTCACGAGGCGAACACCCTGGGCATCCCGGTGATCGCCATCCTCGACACCAACTGCGATCCCAAGGGGATCGCCTTCCCGGTGCCGGGCAACGACGACGCCAGCCGGGCGATCAAGCTCTACTGCGACGCCATTGCCGATGCCGCGCTTGATGGTCGGGTCGGCCAGGAAGTGCGTCGCGGTCGTGATATCGGCGAGATGGAGCAGCCGATCGTCGAGGCCGTGGTGGCGGAAGCCGCCGCCGAAGTGGCCGCGCAGTAACATAAACGACTTCATTGTGCGTCATGCCGGTACTCACGTGCCGGCATCCGCAATGCCAGGACTGGCGTTGGTGGACCCCGGATCAATTCCGGGGTGACGTTTATCCGGGACTAGAGAAAGGTTGGACTCATGGCTGAGATTACCGCGAGCCTGGTGAAGGATCTGCGCGACAAGACCGGCGCCGGCATGATGGACTGCAAGAAGGCGCTCGCCGAGACCAATGGCGACATTGAAGCGGCGGTCGACTGGCTGCGCACCAAGGGTCTGGCGGCTGCCGCCAAGAAGGCCGGTCGCGTCGCCGCCGAAGGCCTGGTGGGCGTGGCT
The DNA here is from genome assembly GCF_041060555.1 of Parapedomonas caeni. Classification (NCBI taxonomy): domain Bacteria; kingdom Pseudomonadati; phylum Pseudomonadota; class Alphaproteobacteria; order Sphingomonadales; family Sphingosinicellaceae; genus Parapedomonas; species Parapedomonas caeni. The sequence goes on from NZ_JBEUDS010000005.1 coordinate 107,376, forward strand.
GTTTCCGGCAGCAAGGGCGCGGTGGTCGAGGTCAACTCGGAAACCGACTTCGTCGCCAAGAACGACATCTTCCAGGCGTTTGTCCGTGAAGTGAGCCAGATCGCGCTGGGCGCCAACGGCGACCTCGACGCGGTTGCCGCCGCGCCGTTCCCGGGTGGCGAGGGCCGCACCGTCGCCGAGCAGCTGACCCACAACATCGCCACCATCGGCGAGAACCAGTCGCTGCGCCGTGCCGCGACCCTGGAAGTCTCGCAGGGTGTCGTTGCCTCCTACGTCCACAATGCCGCCGCCGAGGGGCTGGGCAAGATCGGCGTGCTGGTGGGTCTCGAATCGTCGGCCCCGGCGGAGGTGCTGGCGCCGCTCGCCAAGCAGCTGGCCATGCACATTGCCGCCGCCAACCCCCTGGCGCTGAACGAGGATGGCCTTGATCCGGCCGTCGTCGAGCGCGAGCGCGCGATTGCCGCCGAGAAGGCCGCCGCGTCGGGCAAGCCGGCCGAGATCGTCGCCAAGATGACCGAGGGCGCCATCCGCAAGTTCAAGGAGGAGGTTGTCCTTCTGAGCCAGGTCTACGTGCTCGACGGCAAGTCTAAGGTGGCCGACGTCGTCGCCGCCGCCGGCAAGGACGCTGGCGCCCCGGTGACGCTGATCGGCTACGTCCGCTATCAGCTCGGCGAGGGCATCGAGAAGCAGACGTCGGACTTCGCGGCGGAAGTGGCGGCAGCAGCCGGCACGAACTGATCGAAGCAGTTGGCAGGGCCGACCGGCATCTTTATGGTGCCGGTCGGTTTTGTTTGTGCGCAGGAGAGCAAAGGTAGGCCATGGCAACGCGGCAGCGGTTCAAGCGAGTCCTCTTGAAGCTTTCCGGCGAGGTGCTGATGGGGTCGGGCCAGTTCGGCATCGACCCCGCGACCGCCGAGCGCATCGCCACCGAAATCCGCCTGGCGCGGGATGCCGGCGTGCAGATCTGCCTCGTGGTCGGCGGCGGCAACATCTTTCGTGGCCTGGCCGCGGCCGCCAAGGGTTTCGACCGGGCGTCCGCCGACTACATGGGGATGCTGGCGACCGTGATGAACGCGCTCGCCGTGCAGAATGCCCTTGAGCATCAAGGTGTTGAAACGCGTGTGCAATCGGCGATCCCGATGGCCAGCGTCTGCGAGCCCTACATCCGGCGTCGTGCCGTGCGCCATATGGAGAAGGGGCGGATCGTCATTTTCGCCGCCGGCACCGGCAATCCCTTCTTCACCACCGACACCGCCGCCGCCCTGCGCGCCGCCGAGATGGGTTGCGAGGCGCTGCTGAAGGGCACGTCGGTCGATGGCGTCTATACCGCCGATCCGAAGAAGGATCCCGCCGCGGTGCGCTATGAGACCCTGCATTTCAACAAGGTGCTGTCCGACAACCTGCAGGTGATGGATGCCTCCGCCGTTGCCCTGTGTCGCGACAACAACATACCGATTGTCGTGTTTTCGATCCGCGAACACGGTAATCTGGCGCGCGTGCTGGAAGGGAGCGGCACCGCGACCATTGTGACCAATGACGCCTGAACAGGACGGAACAAGATGAGCAGCTACGACAAAGCCGAACTCGAGCGCCGGATGCGCGGCGCCCTGGACACCCTGAAGCATGACCTGACCGGCCTGCGGACCGGCCGCGCGTCGACCTCGTTGCTCGACCCGATCCAGGTGGACGTCTATGGCGCCAACATGCCGCTCAATCAGGTGGCCACCGTCACGGCGCCGGAAGCGCGGATGCTGGTGGTTTCGGTGTGGGACCGCGCCAATGCGGCCGCGGTGGAAAAGGCGATCCGCTCCGCCGGTCTTGGCCTCAACCCGATCTCGGAAGGGGCGACCATCCGTCTGCCGATCCCCGACCTGACGGAAGAGCGCCGCAAGGAGCTGGCCAAGCTCGCCTCGCAGTATGCCGAGAAGGCGCGCGTGGCTGTGCGCAATGTCCGTCGCGACGGCATGGACAGCCTGAAGAAGGCGGAAAAGGACCATGAAATCAGTCAGGATGAGCATAAGCGACTGGCGGATGATGTGCAGAAGCTGACCGACAAGGTCATCGCCGAGATCGACGCGGCCGCCGTGGCCAAGGAAAAAGAAATTCTCGGCAAGTAAGGGGTGACGTTGACCGCCATCTCTCCCTCCACCGTTGCCGCCGTGGCCGTGCCGCGCCACGTCGCCATCATCATGGATGGCAACGGGCGCTGGGCCAAGCGGCGGCTGCTGCCGCGCGCGCTCGGTCATCGGCAGGGTGCGGAGGCGGTAAGGCGGATCGTGCAGGCGTGCGTCGATCTCGGCGTCCAGTACCTGACCCTTTATGCCTTCTCATCGGAGAACTGGAAGCGCCCGACCGACGAGGTCGAGGATCTGATGGGGCTGTTGCGCCACTATCTGCGCAACGAGGTGGCGGAACTCAACCGCAACAATGTCCGGCTGCGGATCATCGGTGAGCGCCGGGGCCTGGCGCCGGACGTGGTCGCGCTTGTCAACGAGTCAGAGGGGCTGACCCGCAACAACACCGGCCTGACACTGGTGCTGGCGCTGAACTACGGCGCCCAGGCGGAGATCGCGGCCGCCGTGCGCGCGATCGCCGCCAAGGTGCAGGCAGGGGTGATGCCGCTGGAGGCCATCAACGAGCAGGCGGTTGCCGATCATCTGCTGACCGTCGGTATTCCCGATCCCGATCTGATCATCCGCACCTCGGGCGAGCAGCGGCTGTCCAATTTCCTGCTGTGGCAGGCGGCCTATGCCGAACTGGTGTTCGTCGACTGCCTGTGGCCGGATTTCGACAAGGCGCAACTGGTGGAAGCCATCGAGACCTTCGGCCGGCGTGAACGCCGGTTCGGCGGGCGCGGATGAGCGGCGCCGCTTCACCGTCCGGCTCCGATCTCCGGGTCCGGGTGATCGCCGGTATCGTGCTGGGTGTGGGCGCGCTTGCCATCCTGTGGGCTGGCGGGCCGCTGTTCGCCCTGCTGATGGGGCTGGGGGGCTGCGCCATCGTCTGGGAGTGGACCGGCATCACCGGCGCGGCCAGCCGGCCTTGGGTGCGCCCGGCCGGGCTGCTGGTGATGGTGGCGGCGGTCGTCGCCGGCTGGTTCCACCTGTGGGGCTGGGCGGCGCTGGCGACGTTGCTGCTGGCCACGGCGCTGGCGCTGACCGGCTGGGACCGCGAGCGCCGTCACACCATGTGGCTGGGACTGGGGCTGGCCTATGCCGTGCCGCCGGTGCTGGCGTTGCTGTGGCTGCGCGATCAGGCCGACGGCCTGATCATCGTGCTGTGGCTGATGTTGTCGGTGTGGGCGACCGACAGCTTCGCCTATTTCGCCGGTCGCGCCATCGGCGGGCCGAAGCTGGCGCCAACCATCAGCCCCAAGAAGACGTGGGCCGGCCTGGCCGGTGGCATGGCCGGCGCGGCGCTGACGGGCGCGCTGGTGGCGGCGGCCTTCGGCTTGCAGCCGCTGGCGCTGGCGCCGCTGTCGGCGGCCATTGCCGTGGTGTCGCAGGGCGGAGACTTGCTGGAGTCGGCGCTCAAGCGGGCCTTCGATGTCAAGGACTCCGGCCACCTCATCCCCGGCCACGGCGGTATCATGGATCGGGTCGACGGGCTGGTGGCGGTGGCACCGCTGGTGGCGCTGGGGCTGGTGCTCGGCGACGTCTGGCAGGTGCTGGCGTGAGCGCGCGGGCCATTACCATATTGGGCGCCACCGGCTCGATCGGCCGGTCGACGCTCGACCTGGTCGGCCGCCAGCCCGACCGGTATCGCTGCCTGGCGCTGACCGCTCACAGCAATGTCGATGAGCTGGCCGAGGCCGCCCGGCGGTTCCGGCCCGAGCTGGCGGTGGTGGCTGATGAACGCCACTACGGCGCGCTCAAGGACGCCCTGGCGGGGACCGGCATTGAAGCGGCGGCCGGCGCCGAGGCGGTGACGGCGGCGGCGGCGCTGCCCGCCGACTGGGTGATGGCGGCGATTGTCGGTGCCGCCGGCCTGCAACCGACGCTGGCGGCGGTGCGGCGCGGCGCGACGGTGGCGATCGCCAACAAGGAGGCGCTGGTGTGCGCCGGCGACATCGTGACCAAAGCCGCCAACGATGCCGGTAGCCGGCTGCTGCCGGTCGATTCCGAGCACAATGCCATCTATCAGGTGTTCGATGCCGAGCGTCCCGAACGGGTGTCCCGGGTCATCCTGACGGCCTCGGGAGGGCCGTTTCGTACCTTCACGCTGGGGCAGATGCAGGCGGTGACGCCGGAGCAGGCGGTGGCGCATCCGGTGTGGTCGATGGGTGCCAAGATCTCCGTCGACTCCGCGACGCTGATGAACAAGGGCCTGGAGGTGATCGAGGCGCATCACCTGTTCCCGGTGACGCCGGACCAACTGGAAGTGCTGGTGCACCCGCAGTCGGTGGTGCACAGCCTGGTGGAGTATGTCGACGGTTCGGTGCTCGCCCAGCTCGGCACCCCCGACATGCGAACGCCGATCGCCTACACCCTGGCGTGGCCGGATCGAGTCGCCACCCCCTGCCGCCGGCTCGATCTGGCGGCCATCGGCCAGCTCAGCTTCGAGGCGCCCGACACGGCGCGCTTTCCGGCGCTGAATCTGGCCTGGTCGGCGCTTCGCGCTGGCGCTGGTGCGCCGGCCGTGCTCAATGCCGCGAATGAAGTTGCGGTGCAGGCCTTCCTCGACCGGCGGATCGGCTTTCTTGATATCGCCGCAATCGTCGCCGAAGTTCTCTCCCGGCTTGGCGCCCCGGCGGTGGACGATCTGGGTGCCGTGATGGCGGCGGATCAGGAGGCGCGGCGCGTGGCGGCTATGTTGATCGAGGCGAGGAGGAATTAACCGATATGGTGCATCTGCCGCAGCCTGGCCTCCCCTTCACCCTTCTCACCTTTCTCGCCGTGCTGGGCGTGCTGGTGTTCATTCACGAGTGGGGTCACTATTTCGCCGGCCGGCTGTTCAAGGTGCGGATCGAGACCTTTTCGATCGGCTTCGGTCGCGAGCTGTTCGGCTGGACCGACAAGCGGGGCTGCCGCTGGAAGATTTCCGCCCTGCCGTTCGGCGGTTACGTCAAATTCTACGGTGATTCCAACGCGGCCAGCATGCCGAGCGCCGAGGCCATCGCCAGCATGACGCCGGAGGAGCGGGCGGGCGCCTTTCCCCTCAAGCCGCTGTGGCAGCGGGCGATCATTGTCGCCGCCGGCCCGGCCATCAATTTCCTGTTCGCCATCCTGATCTTCGCCGGGTTCTTCATGACCATCGGCCAGCAGTTCACGCCGGCGCGCGTCGAGGCGGTGATGGCGGGTTCGCCGGCGGAGAAGGCGGGCTTCATGGCTGGTGATCTCATCACCCGGATCAACGGCGACGCGGTTTCCCGCTTCGAGGACGTCGCGCACGAAGTGGCGATCTACGCCGGCCGGACGCTGGTGTTCGAGGTTGAGCGCACCGGGCGGCCGGTGACGCTGACGGTGGTGCCCGAGCAGGTCACCGACCAGGACGAGTTCGGCAATGCCTACCAGCGCGGCCGCATCGGCCTTCAGGGGTCGATGCCGGAACTGGTCCGGCGCGGCCCGGTCGAGGCGTTCTACTATGCCGGTCAGGCGACGGTCGATCTGGTGAAGATGATGGCCTCGACGCTGGGCGAGATCGTCACCGGCGACCGTTCGGTCAAGGAGCTGGGCGGCCCCGTCAAGATCGCCCAGTATTCGGCGCAGTCGGCGGCGCTGGGGGTGTTGTCGCTCATCAGTTTCATGGCGCTGGTCTCGCTCAACCTGGGCTTCGTAAACCTGCTGCCGGTGCCCATGCTTGACGGTGGTCATTTGTTTCTCTACGCGATCGAGGCTGTTCGCGGCCGCCCGGTCAGCCAACGGGTGCAGGAATGGGCGTTCCTGGCTGGCTTCGCGCTGGTCATCTCGCTGATGTTGTTCCTCACCTGGAACGACCTCGGGTCGTACGGGATCTGGGACCGGTTGTCGGGTGCGCTGAGTTGAGTGAGATCACTTCCGGAACATTGGTGAAGACATTGGCGAGACGGGGACGGGACGCGTGAGTGTTGCTGTGATGAGCCGGGGATCGGCATCCGCGTTGGCGGCTCTTTTGACCGTGACAACGGCGCTGACGCCGGTTGTCGCTCATGCCCAGCAGGGGCCTGTGGGCCCCCAGGGTCCGGCGAGCGTTGCCCCGCCGCCAACCCCGCCCGCCCAGCCCGCTACCGCCCAGCCCGCTACCGCCCAGCCGGCGCCGGTCCAGGTCGCGGTGCCGGCCGTGCCGCGCACCACCATCCGCTCCATCACCATTGTCGGCAGCGAGCGTCTGGAGCCGGAGACGGTCCGCTCCTACATGCAGCTGTCGGGTGGCGACCCCTACGACCGTGATATCCTCGATGAGGCGCTGAAGCGGCTCTACGGAACCGAATTGTTCGCCGACGTGCAGATCCGCGACGACAATGGCGCGCTCACCGTGACGGTGCGGGAAAACCCGATCATCAACCGCATCGTCTTCGAGGGCAACAAGAGCCTGAAAGTCGACAAGCTGCGCGAGGAAGTGAAGCTGGCGCCGCGCCAGATCTTCACCCGCTCTAAGGTGCGTGCCGACGTCCAGCGCATCATCGAGCTGGCCCGGCGCTCGGGGCGCTTTGCCGCCACCGTCGATCCCAAGGCGGTGCAGCTGGAGCAGAACCGCATCGACCTCGTGTTCGAGATCCGCGAAGGCCCGAAGTCGAAGGTCCGCCAGATCAACGTCATCGGCAACCAGAAGTTCTCCGACGGCGATATCCGCAGCGAACTGGCGACCCGCCAGGCGCGCTGGTGGCGTATTTTCACCTCCAACGATACCTATGATCCCGATCGTACCGCCTATGACCGCGAGAAGATGCGGCAGTTCTACCTCACCGAGGGCTATGCCGACTTCCGGGTGGTGTCGGCGGTTTCCGAACTGGCGCCCAACCGTCGGGACTTCATCCAGACTTTCGTCGTCGAGGAAGGCGAGCGCTACAAGTTCGGCAAGATCGACGTCGAGAGCAAACTGCGCGACCTCAAGCCGGAGGTGCTGAAGCCGCTGGTGCGGATCAAGGAAGGCGACTGGTACGACGCCAAGCGGATCGAGAACACGGTCGAGAGCCTGACCGAGACTGCCGGCCTGTTCGGCTACGCCTTCGCCAACATCCGGCCCAGTTTCGACCGCGACAAGGACGGCCGCACGATGGGTGTGACCTTCGTGGTCAACGAGGCGCCGCGCGTCTATGTCGAGCGCATCGACATCAACGGCAACACCCGCACGCTCGACAAGGTGATCCGCCGCGAATTCCGTCTCGCCGAGGGCGACGCCTTCAACAGCTTCAAGGTCAAGCGCTCGAAGGATCGCATTCAGTCGCTGGGCTTCTTCCAGGAGAAGCTGGAGGTGGAGCAGAAGCCGGGTTCGACGCCGGACAAGGTGGTGCTTGAAGTCAACGTCGAGGAGAAATCGACCGGCGAACTGCAGGTCGGTGCCGGCTTCTCGTCGATCGAGAGCTTCATCGCCAACCTGTCGATCCGCGAACGCAACTTCCTCGGCAAGGGCCAGGAGCTGCGGCTGGGCTTCACGCTGTCGAGCTATCGCAATGAAATCGATCTCGGTTTCACCGAGCCTTATTTCATGGGCCGTAACATTGCCGCCGGCATTGATGTTTTCCGGCGCGATCTCAACAGCTTCCGCTATACGTCCAACAATGATCGCGACACCACCTACGAGGAAGTGACGACGGGCTTCCAGCTGCGCGCCGGCTTCCCGCTGACCGAATTCTGGTCGCTGGGCGTGCGTTACGGCCTGTCGAAGTCCGACGTCTCGCTGGACAAGGACAGCTACTTCACCAACGGCCAGTGCGACCTGTTCCTGGCGGGCGCCTTCCTCTGCGATCTGGTGGGCACCACCGGATCGTCGTCGCGGGTGACCTCCTCGGTCGGCTACTCGGTGGTTTACGACAGCCTCGACAACCGGATGCGGCCAAGCCGTGGCCAGCGTTTCGTGTTCAGCCAGGACGCGGCGGGTGTCGGTGGCGGCGTCAATTACCTGCGCAGCAGCGTCGACTATGATCGCTACTTCCGCCTGTGGGACAACTGGGTGCTGCGTACCGGCGCCGAGGGCGGCTGGATCATGGGCTGGGGCGGCGAGGATGTGCGCATCAACGATCGCTTCTTCCTGGGCGGTCCGCGTATCCGCGGCTTCGCCATTCGCGGCATCGGTCCGCGGTCCTACCGTACCTGTGTCAACACCTCGGGCTGTTCCAGCGGCCTGGTCGCCGAGGGTACGACGCTTGACGACTCCATCGGCGGCGAGATGTATTATCTCGGCAGTGTCGAGCTTGAGGTGCCGCTGGGTTCGGCGGTCAGCGAAATGGGCCTGCGAACCTCGGCCTACGTCGACGTCGGCAGCTTGTGGAAGTACAGCAAGTCCAGCTTCGGCTCGACCGCGGACGTGCAGGAAACCGTACTCGGCGATACCGCCGCCCCGCGCGTGTCGGTGGGTGTCGGCGTGTCGTGGAACTCGCCGTTCGGGCCGTTCCGCATTGATCTTGCCAAGGCGCTCGTCAAGAAGGATGGCGACGATCCGGAAGTTTTCCAGTTCAACATAGGGACGCAGTTCTGATGAAAACGCATTTCCTGAAAGCCGCGGCGGTCGCGGCTGTGGTGCTGGCCTCGGCGCCGGCGGTTGCCCAGCAGGCCTCCGTGCTGGTGGTCAATCTCGACCGGGTGGTCAACGAGTCGGCCGCCGGTCGCGCGGCGGGTACCGAGCTGAAGGCGAAGGCCGAGGCCATTTCGGCCAAGGACAAGAGCCTGGCCGAGAAGTTCAAGACCGAGGAAGACGCGCTGACCAAGCAGAAGGACTCGGTGGAAAAGGGCATCATGCAGCCTGCCCAGTTCGAGGCCAACGTGCGCGGCTACCAGGAGCGCCGCAACAAGGACATCCAGGATTTCAACAAGCTGCGTGTCGATTTCCAGCGGTCGCAGGCCTATGTGGTCGAACAGATCACCGCCGGCGCGGCGCCGATCATCCAGGAAGTGATGCGCGAGCGCGGCGCCAGCCTGGTGGTGAAGGAAGGCGCGCTGGAGGCGTTCAGCAATACGCTGGACATCACCTCGACCGTCGTTCAGCGGCTGGACCAGAAGTTGCCCAAGGTGTCGACCACGCCGCCGCCGGCCCCCGCCCAGCCAGCGACACCGGCGACGCCGCCGAAGAAGTAAGCTTGCGCCGGTCGTGAAAATTCGTCATTCCCGCTTGAACGCGGGGATGGCGGGACCGGACAGACAGGTTGATGGCCGGGCAATGCCCGGCCATTGGCGTTTTGATGATTGGATGACGCGCAGGACGAGAGGATGACAATGACCGACGGCACCACACTTACCACGCTGGAACTGGCCCGGATCATGGAGATGATCCCGCATCGCTATCCGATGCTGCTGGTGGACCGCGTGGTGGATATGGTGACCGACGTCTCGGCAACCGGCATCAAGGGCGTCACCATCAACGAACCCTTTTTCCAGGGCCACTTCCCCGGCCGGCCGATCATGCCGGGCGTGCTGATCGTCGAGGCGATGGCGCAGACCGCCGGCATCCACGCCGTTCACTCAATGGGGGCGGATGCCGAGGGCAAGCTGGTCTACTTCATGTCGATCGAGAACGCCAAATTCCGCAAGCCGGTGGAGCCGGGCTGCCTGCTTGAACTGCGGGTGTCCCAGGTGCAGGTGCGTGGGCCGGTGCGCAAGTATCGCGGCGAGGCTTTCGTCGACAATGTGCGCATGGCGGAAGCGGATTTCACGGCGATGATCTCCGCTCGCCCATCCTGACCCCGCCCATCCTGACCCTGGCCATCCTGACCCTGGCCATCCAGCCGACGGTCCGGGCGCCTAGGCTTCGGCCCGGGCGCCTAGGCTTCGGGTCGTCGCCAGATCCAGGTGCCGCCAATGACGGCGGCCGTCAGCGGCGCCAGCTTCCAGGGCATCGCCACCAGCAGCAGGCCGATCAGCGCGCTGGCGGCAAAGGCAGTCAGCGCCGCGACCTTGCCCTTGCGGCTGATGGCGCCCTGCTCGCGCCAGGCGCGGATATGCGGGCCAAACCGGCGATGTTCCAGCAGCCGGCGTTCCAGCGCCGGGCTTGAACGGGCAAAGCAGAAGGCGGCCAGGATGGCGAAGGGCACGGTGGGCAGCAGAGGCAGAAAAATGCCGATCGCGCCAAGACCGAGCGCGGCGAAACCCGCCGACAGATAGACCATCCGTTTCATCGACCCGAGCGTAGCAGAACGTCAGGCGTCGGTCAGCGGCACATGCGACGGATCGCCGGGCGCGCGGCGGGGGCCTCAGTCGTCGGCGGCCTGGTGGCGACCATCGGGTTGAAACGCCCGGCGCTCCTGCAGCGTTGGACCCTGCCAGCGGCGCATGTGGCCGCACATGAAGCAGGAGCAGTTGGCCATGTGATCCGCAAGCTTCACGGCGCCGGGCGCGTGCGGGCGCACCGCGACGGCGCGGCGCTTCATGCGCGCCTTGTGATGGCGGCGCGTCGCGCGCCGGCCATCGTGCCAGCTGTTGTCGGGCCCGGTCATGCCGGCAGTGTAGACCATTGTGCGGCGGTTGACGACCGGCGGCCGGAGGTCGTGGCGGATCGTCGGTGCGATCGCGCGAGATTGAGACTCGCATGCCCGGTGAAGCGGGCTATATACGCATAGTCACTTGCATAGACGTACCTTTTAGGGGATAGGATCATGACAGTCAGAACAATGGCCTGCCTGGGGCTTGTCATCGCCGCGCTTGCCGGCAATGGCCTGCCCGTTCAGGCCCGCGAGCAGGGGAAGACGGAAATGTCGGCAACGGATGCCAAGATCGCGGTCGTCCAGCAGATGATCGAGGCATGGAACACGCGCGATTGGGTGCGCGTCGGCGAGTTGTTCACCGAGGATGGCGTGCTGCACTCAATGATGATCGAGCCGGTGGTGGGGCGGGCGGCGATTGCCCAGCGGATCAGTGCGCTGGGCGCGGGCGTGTCGGAAATCACGCTGGACATCCGCAACATCGGGCGGGTCGGTGACGTGGTGTTCGTCGAGCGGGTCGATCGCTTCACCTACAACGGCCATAAGGGCGCGGTGCCGGTGGTTGGTGTCATCGAGGTGCGCGGCGACCGCATCAGCGTCTGGCGCGAATATTATGACCGCGCCCAGCTGCTCGCCGAAATGGGTGTTTCACAGGATATTCACGCCAGCCACTGAGGCGGCTTCCGGCCGGCTGGTTTGCGGCGGGTGCCCTGTGGCCCCGCCGCTTTTCATTGTCGTCCGCCGTTTCAGCCGGTCTCGTCCGCCGCGATCGCGGCCAGCACCTGGCTTCGCAGCACATCGCGCTGCACCTTGTTCATGGCGTTGCGCGGCAGGCGGGGCAGCAGTACCAGCCGTTCCGGGCGTTTGAACACGGCGACATCGGCCTGCTTGAGCCAGGCGGTGATGTCGTCGAGCACCGGCGTCATGCCGTCACGCGGCACCACGGCGACGGCGATGCGCTCGCCCAGCACCGGGTCGGGGATGCCAACGGTCGCGGCCTCCTGCGCGCAGGGCAGGCCGGCCAGCAGGTCGTCAAGTTCCGCCGGCGAGATGTTGACGCCGCCGCGCACGATGATCTCCTTGCAGCGGCCGACGAAGCGGTAGAAGCGCGCCAGCGGTCCCGGTCCGGCGATTTCGAACAGGTCGCCGGTGCGGAAATATCCCTGGTCGTCGAAGGCGGCCTTGTTGAGGGCCGGCGACCGCCAGTAGCCGCCGAAGGTGGTGGCACCGCTGATGCGCATTTCACCGACGTGGCCGGGTTCGGTGATGTCCGCCCCGGTGTCGAGGTCGACCAGCCGGGTGCGGATCACCCGGTGGATGATGCCGGGGAAATCCTGATCGGCGGCCCCGAAGCGCGGGAAATAGCGGGCGCGGTCGCCGGCGTCCGGCACGTCGACGGGGCCGGAGAACAGCGACATGCCTTCGTTGGAGCCGAAGATGTTGCAGATCGAGATGCCGTAGCGTTCCTGCCAGCCCTCGATCAGCCACGGCGACAGCGGCGCCGATCCGGAACCGATGGCGCGCAGCCGCGACAGGTCGGTGTTGTCGAGCAGTGCCGGCGTTTTCAGCAGCGCTGCCAGAACCGCCGGCGGCGCGATGGTGTAGGTGACCGCCTCCTCGGCGATCTGGCGCAGGAACAGCGGCAGATCGAACGGATGATGCAGCACCAGCCTCCCGCGCAGTTGCAGCCATGGGATCACCAGGCCGCCGATGGAGCCGATGTTGACCAGCGGAAACGGGTTCAGCAGCACGTCGCCGTCACGCATCCCGCCAGCTTCGGCGACGATGCGGCCGTTGAGCACCCAGTGGTTATGGTCGCGCGGCACACCCTTGGGCCGGCTTTCGGTGCCCGAGGTCCAGCAGATGGTGAGCACCTCGCCACCGGCGGGCGGATGCGCCGCGGCATAAGCCTGTGCCCGGGCCGGATCGACGACCGCCATGGCGGCGCGCAGGTCGGTGCCCTGCGGGGCGTCGCCAAGCAGCAGCAGGCGGGCGCCGGGGTGTTTTTCCAGCAGGTGGGCGGCCATGGCGGCGTGGTCGTGGCCGTGGAAGGCGGGCAGGGTGACGAAGGCGCGCGGCCGGGTCTGCTCGAAGATGTGCGCCAGCTCATGCTCGCGGTACTGCACCACCACCGGACAGAGGATCAGGCCCAGCCGGGCGCAGGCGAGAAACAGGATCACCGCATCGACGATGTTGGGCAGCTGCACGGCCACCACGTCGTCCTTGACGAGGCCGGCGTCGAGCAGGGCGGCGGCCATCCGGTCGACGCGCTCGCGCACGTCGGCCCAGCTCAGGCGCTCCGGTACCCGGCCATCGAGCGCGGCGCGATTCATCGGGTCGACCAGCGCCAGGGCCCGGGGGTCGGCGGCGGCGGCCTGCTGGAACAGAGCGTCGACGCTGATGCCCTCCCACCAGCCGCGGGCTTGATAGTCGGCAATGCGGTCGGCGGGCGTGATGAACATGATGGCTCCCCTGTTGGCTGGCCTGCGGGCGGCGTCCGGCGCCTTCCACGCGGCGCTCTCAAGTGAATTGCATAATAAGACCGTCTCGCGGGATCAATGCTTCATGTGGGTTGCGCCGCTGAAAATGCCGGTGGACGCCGGCGCGCCCTGGTCATGGGTGCCGGTGCCGGGGCGCCAACAGTGGCGAATCGCCTTGTGACGAGGGCGCGCGCCGGCCAGGGCGGGGTGGTTATGGTATTATGAAGCAAGTGTGTTGCGATGGCTTGGGCTCGAAAAAGAATCTCCAAAGGGCGGATGGAATCTAATTTATCAATATAAAACAATGTATTGATGATTATGAGACCTGAGGGTGCTTGACAGGGGCCGAAAAACCCTCAGAACAGAGACTTGCATAGTCACACCTTAAAAAGAACTGCCTAGGGGGAGAGATCGCGTGAGCCAACGCCTTATCGTTCATTCAGGGATTCGCCGGTCGGCCGCGGGCCTGCTGGCCGTGCTGCTGGGCTCTGTCGCCGGTCAGGCGCTGGCGCAAGCAGCCGCCGAGACCGAGACATTCGGCCTGGAGGAAATCGTCGTCACCGCGCGCAAGAAGGCCGAGAGCCTTCAGAACGTGCCGATCGCCGTCACCGCCATTGACGGCGAGGCGCTGCGCGCCAGCGCGATGACCGACATTTCCGACCTCGCCAGTCGCACACCGAGCTTCACCTTCCAGCAACAGAACGCGCTGGAGCAGGAACTGTTCATCCGTGGCATCGGCACCGTGCGCCTCAACAGCGCCACCGCCGACCCGTCGGTGGGTGTGTTCCTCGACGAAGTCTATATCGGCCGTCGCGGAACCGCGACGCCGCCGATCTTCGACCTTGAGCGCGTCGAGGTGCTGCGCGGTCCGCAGGGCACGCTGTTCGGCAAGAACGTCGTCGGCGGCGCCATCAGCTTCATCACCGCCCGCCCGCGTGACGAATTCGAGGGCTATGCCTCGGTCGGCATGGGCAACTATGGCGCCATCGCCTCGCAGGGCTATGTCACCGGCGCGCTGACGGACAAGGTGAAGGCGCGTCTGTCGCTGTACCAGAACCATCATGACGGCTACTCGAAGAACATCGTCAACGGGCAGGAGCTGGAGGATCTCGAATCCTACGCCGGCCGCCTTTCAGTGGCGATCGACGCCAACGAGGCGCTGCAACTGCTGATCGTCGCCGATGCCAGCCGCGACGAGGGCGGCGGCTCGGCCCGCCACGCGGTGGACGATCCCACCAAGGCGGCGCCCGGCTTCATCACGCCGAACCTGATCTCGCAGGATCCGCGCACCACCGAGACGCCGTATGACCAGTACATGAAGCGCAACACCTCGGGCCTGATGCTGCGCGCCGACCTCGACCTCGGCGGTCCGATGCTGACCTATGTCGCCGCCGTGCGGCGCGGTGACGCCGCCAACCGCTGGAGTCAGGCCGGCGCCGGTTCGCCGCCGTCCGTCACCGACAGCGTGCTCACCCAGGCGGAGGACTACACCGGCATCACCCAGGAACTGCGGATCGTGTCCGCGCAGGAACAGTCGCTGCGCTGGCTGGGCGGCGTCTACTTCCTGCGCGAAAAGACCGATCGCACCTCGCGCAACACCGCCACCTCGTTCCTGCCCGGCGGCGCCGGCAGCACCCGCGACACCCTGGATGGCGACAACATCTTCACCCAGGTCGGCAAGGTGTCGAACTACGCGGTGTTCGGCGAGCTGGAATATGACGTGGCCTCCAATGTCACGCTGTCGGCCGGGTTTCGCTACACCATCGACGACAAGAGCTTCGACGCCGAGGGCAAGGTTCTGAGCCTCGGCCCGGATTCGATGGACAACATCTACTCGCCGGCGCCGTTGAAGGAACCCTACAACATCCAGGTCGACAAGAGCTGGAAGAAGCTGACCCCGCGTGTGCTGCTGGAGTGGTCGCCGGTCGAGCGCACCATGGTCTATGGCTCGGTGACGCGTGGCTTCAAGGGCGGTGGCTGGCAGAGCGCCGCGGCCAATGCCACGGTCGCCTCGCTCGCCTATAATCCGGAGACGGCGTGGAACTACGAGATCGGCGTCAAGTCCGAGCTGTTCGATGGCCGCATGCGCTTCAACGTCGCAGCCTTCTATACCGACTTCAAGGATCTGCAGGTCGAGCAGCTCGACGACGTCGATCTGACGCTGGTGGTCGCCAACGCGGCGTCGGCCAAGATCAAGGGCGTCGAGGCGGAAGTGCAGGTGCAGGCAACACGCGAGCTGACGCTGTCGGCCGGCGGTTCGTTGCTGCACGCGCGCTATGGCAAGTATCTCGATGCCGCGCGCGGTCTCGACTTCACCGACAACACCATGCTGCGCACGCCGGACTATCAGTTCAACGTCGCCGCCAATTACGCCACGATGGTGTCGGAGAGCCTGAAGTTCACCGCAAATGTTTCCTATGTCTATCAGGATGCCATTTTCTGGGGGCCGGAGAACACCAACCGCGAGCCGGGCTATGGTCTGCTGGATGCCCGCATCAGCCTCGGCGAGGCCGATGGCGCCTGGCAGGTCACGCTCTATGGCAAGAACCTGACCGACAAGCTGTATCGCACCAGCATCATTCCGTTCCTGGGTGACGAGGTGTCGCTGTTCGGCGCCCCGCGTACCTATGGCGCACGGCTGGCGGTGCGCTTCTAGGTTCCGGCGCTTCTCAATCCCTGCACCTTAAAACTGCGCCCGCCGGAGGAAACTCCGGCGGGCGTCTTGCTGTGGGTGGGGTGTCCCGGCACGCGGGGCATCGCTGTGTCAGGGGTGGCCCCTGACACAGCGGCGCCGGTTCAGCGCTTCATGCGATCAGCGGCCATCCAGCAGGCATGAAAGCCCAGCGGCAGGCGGTGCGGCATTTCCAGCTGGGCAACCGGGCCGGCGCCGATGTCACGGGCATCGAAAATATCCAGCGTCTCGCGGCGCAGCCTTTCGTTCCACTGGAAACTGATGACATAGCCGTCATCCTCGTTGACGGCGTTGTCGGCCGCCGCGAACCACGGCTCGGAATAGAAGCTGTGCTCGGGGTCGTCCGACCACGAGGCCAGACTCTCACCCGTGTCGAGGTCGTATTTGCGGATGCCATACCATTGCAGCGTCCGTGTTTCGGAATGATCGACGAGGTAGCCAAAGCGCGTGCGCCGGCCGGACAGCCGGCTGTTGAAGGTGGGAAACTCGACATTGCGGTCGGCATCGAGCATCCGCTCCTCGGTCTCGCCGGTGCGGACGTTCATCCGCCACACCCACAGGCGGGCGCGCATCTGCAGCTCGGCGACGTTGCGCGCGGTGCGTTGGGCGTCGATGCTGCCGTCGGCGTGGCGTTCCGGCATGTAGCGGCAGCCGACCATCACCACCCAGTCGCCTTCCTCCCACGCATTGACGACGTGGTAGAGGAAGCACGGCGAGAAATCGAACCAGCGGATGGACTCGCCCGCGCCATAGCGGCCGATGACGCCGAAGCGCGCCGGCAGCGCGGGGTCGAAACGCACCTTGTGCCGACCGAGCTTCAGCGCTTCCTCGTCGTGAATCAGCGGCAGGTCGTGCAGGATGGAATAATGCTCGGTGATCGCCATGTCGTGCGGCAGCCGGGGGCCGGGCAGGGTGATCGGCACGAAGTGCTTCAGCGCGCCATCGGGGCCGACCACGCCATAATGCATGTAGGGCGCTTCCAGGCCGTAATCGAAGAAGATCAGCTCGTCGGTGATCTCGTCGACCTTGGCATGGGCGGAGATCGACCCGCCGGAGGCGGCGACGCCGGGGCATTTGCCGCGCGTCTCCAGCGTCACCGGATCGATTTCGTAAGCGTCGCCCGACATGTACCACAAGGCCAGCACCCGGCCGCCCTGGGCGACGAGATCGGTATTGGCGGTATCCTTCAGCCGGCGGTCGGGGCGGCCCTTCAGCGTGTCGCGGATGCCGTCGAACACGCTGGCGCCGGCGCGATCCTCCTCCTGCCAGGCGTCGGTGCGGACCCAGCGGTTGCGGTAGGTGACGCGGCCATGGTCGAACTGGGCGGCGTGCACCATGCCGTCGCCGTCGAACGGATGGTAGCGGCCCTTCGGCGCGAAGCGCGGGTTGGGGCCGGCGCGGAAATAGGCGCCGTTCAAGTCGACCGGCACCCGGCCCTTGAGAAGCTTCAGGTCATGATGCTCGCCTTCCCGGGCGATGGGGGCGAATTCGCCCATCAGGCCGGGACCATAATCCTCCCCGAAGGGGGCGAGGTCGTCCGTCGTCTGGCTGTGATTCAACATGGGGTCCTCCCTCGTGTGCGGGTGTCGTGTCTGGCGTATCGCCTAGTAACTTGCATAAACGAACCATAAAGTGCGGTCCTTGACCCACATCAAGGCCGCCTCGTGCGTGAGGGTATGGGTGGGCGCGCGTTTGCGCTTGCATCCCGCACGCGACTTTTATAATCATACCATAAAGAGGCGCGGCGTCGGCCATGCAGGCCAAGGCGGTCCCGGTGGGATGGCGCGATCACAAGCTGGGGAGAGCCGGGGTGGTTTACGTCATTGGCGGTTGGCAGAGCGATTTCTCGCGCAACTGGGCGCGCGAAGGCGTGACGATGCCGGAAGCGTTCGTCGAGACGGTGCGTACAGGCCTTGAGGCATCACGGCTGGACGCGGCCGACATCGAGACCGGCCACGTCGGCAATTTCGTCGGTGACCTGTTCGTGCGCCAGGGGCTGCTGGGTGGCCTGTTTGCCTATGTCGACCCGGTGATGAACGGCATGCCGACGGCGCGCCACGAAGCCGCCTGCGCGTCGGGCAGCATTGCCGTGCTCGCCGCCATGGCGGAGATCGAGGCCGGCCGCTACGACATGGCCTGCGTCGTCGGCATCGAGCAGATGCGCAATGTCGATGGTCGCACGGCGGCGGAATATCTCGGCGCCGCCGCCTATACGGGGCGCGAATATGCCGACGCGACCTATGTCTGGCCGCGGGCCTTTTCCGACCTGGCGGAGGAATATGACCACCGCTGGGGTCTGTCCTACGATCATCTCGGCCGCATCGCCGAAATCAACTTTGCCAACGCGCGCGCCAACCCCAACGCCCAGACCCGCCGCTGGGACTTCGGGCCGGACAGTTTCCGCGCCGACGATGCCGCCAATCCGGTGGTCGAGGGGCGCACCCGCAAGAATGATTGCGGTCAGGTCACCGATGGCGCGGCGGTGGTGTTTCTGGCATCAGCAGCCCGTGCCGCCGACTACGCCCGCCAGCACGGCATCGCGCTGGAGAGCCTGCCGCGCATCAGCGGCTGGGGCCATCGCTCCTCGGCGCTGGCCTACCGCGACAAGCTGCGGCTGGGCGCCGGCGACAGCCATGTGTTTCCCCACCTGCGCGACACCGTCAACGACGCGCGCCGGCGCGCCGGCGTCACCTCGGTCGAACAGATCGACGCGGTGGAGCTGCACGACTGCTTCGCCATGACCGAATATATGGCGATTGATCACCTGGGCATCACCGCGCCCGGCGAGGGCTGGAAGGCGGTGGAGGACGGCGTGATCGAGAAGGGTGGCCGGCTGCCGATCAATCCCTCCGGTGGCCTGATCGGGCTTGGCCATCCCGTCGGCGCCACCGGCGTGCGCATGGTGCTGGATGCCGCCCGCCAGGTCGCCGGCCAGGCCGGGGGCTGCCAGGTGGAGGGCGCCCGGCGGGTGCAGACACTCAACATCGGCGGCTCCACCACCACCTGCGCCAGCTTCATCGTCGAACGGGCGGCCTGAGCGGCCGCAACGCCTGGCCTGCCCGTGCCGTCGCGCCCGGCCACCCGCCGGGCAGGCGCGGGCGTCCGTCTCACCCGTTCCCGCTTTTGCCAGAATCCAGGTGATTGGATGACCTCTCCCCACAGTTCAAGTGTCCCGCCGGCGTTAGTGCAGGAGGCCCCGCATGTGCCGGTGGAATTCATGCCGGTCGACCTCGACGTCGAGCGGCGGGAGGATGGCACGCTGGTGCTGCGCAGCCGGCTGCCGCTGGGGGATTATGATCCCAACCTCGCGCGCGCCATCGCCCGGCGCGCCCGCGACAAGGGCGCGGCGACCGCGCTGGGCTGGCGTGGTGACGATGGCGGCTGGCGGACACTCTCCTACCGCGATTTCAAGGCGCAGGTCGATGCCGCCGCCACCTGGCTGCGCCAGCACCTGCCGCCGCGTAGCCCGGTGCTGATCGTCGCCGAAAATGGCCCGGCCGCGGCGCTGATGACCGTGGCGGCGTTCAGCGCCGGCATGATCGCCGCCCCTGTCGGTCCGAGCGTCGCGCTGGTCGGCCCGCCGTTCGAGCGGCTGCGCCATGTGCTCGCCAAGCAGCGGCCGGCGGCGGCGTTTCTCGACTCCCGGCCAGCGTTCGCGCCCGCCGCGGCGCTTCTGCGCGAGGCCGGCATCACCGTGATCGCCGAGCAGCCCGACCGGCTGGGCGGCGGCATGCCGCTCGACGCGCTGCGGGCACAGACACCGGACCCTGACATCGAGGCCTTCATCGACGGGCTCGATGTCGACGCGCCGGCGCAATATATGCTGACCTCGGGCTCCACCGGTCTGCCCAAGGTGGTGCCGCACAGCCTGCGGATGCTGGCGGCGAATCTGGCCCAAGGCGTCGCCTCCATCGGTCGCGCCGCCGGCTGGGATCAGGACATGCTCGACTGGCTGCCCTGGCACCATGCGGCGGGCGCCAGTGTGCTGCGCGCCTGTCTGGTGCTCGGCGGCACGTTGTACATCGACGCCGGCAAGCCGCTGCCGGGGCTGTTCGAGGCCTCGATCGCCAATCTGCGCGATCGCGCCGTCTGCTATTTCAACAACGTGCCGGCCGGCTTCGCGCTGCTCGCCGACGCGCTGGAGGCGGACGCCGCCCTGCGCGCCACTTTCTTCAGCAAGCTGCGCCTGATGCTCTACGGCGGCGCCGGCCTGCCGCAGCCCTTGTATGACCGGCTGCAAGCACTCGCCGTCGCCACCACCGGCCGGCGTGTCCACATGACCACCGGCTACGGCATGACCGAGACGGTGTCCGGCTGCATGACCATCCACTGGCCCGACACCCGCGTCGGCATCGGCCTGCCACCGCCGGCGCTGGCGGTGAAGCTGGTGCCCAACGGCGCGCGCTATGAGGTGCGGCTGAAAGGTCCGTCGGTGATGGCGGGCTATCTCGACGAGCCGGCGAAGAACCGCGCGGCGTTCGACGACGAGGGCTTCTACCGCACCGGCGATCTGGCGGTGTTCCACGACCCGCAGCACCCGGCGCAGGGGCTCGCCTTTGCTGGCCGCATGGTCGAGGAGTTCAAGCTCGCCAACGGCACCTGGGTGCCGGGCGGCATGTTGCGCGAGGCGCTGCTCAAGGCGCTGGCCGGCACGGTGCGCGAGCTGGTGCTGGCGGACGACGGCCGGCCGGTGCTGGGGATGCTGGCCTGGGCCGCGCCCGGCGTGTCGCTCGACGCCGTGGCGCAGGCGCTCGCCCGGTTCAACGCCGGCCAGCACGGCGCGTCCACCCGCATCGCCCGGGTGACGCTGCTCGCCAGCCCGCCCGATCCGGCCCGCCACGAGCTCTCCGACAAGGGCAGCATCAATCGCCGGGCGGTGCTCGACAATCGCGCCGACGTGGTCGAGGCGTTGTTCGCCACCCCGCCGGGGCCGGACGTGCGCGTGCTGCCGGCCTGAGACAACAAAACACAAGGGAAGGTTGCCATCATGATCGTACCCGTGCTGCTGGTGAACGCGGCAGTCCTGGCGGGGTGTTTCCTGCTGCTGTGGCTGGTCTGCCTGTCGACGCGCGACGTGACGCCGGTCGACAGCTTCTGGGCCTGGGGCATGCTGGTGATGGCGCTGGCCACCTTCCTGCAGTTCGACGCGCATCATCCGCGGCAAATTCTGCTGCTGGCGCTGGTCGGCCTGTGGGCGGCGCGGCTGGGCAGCTACATGCTGTGGCGCTGGCGCCATCATGGGCCGGACCGGCGCTATCAGGCGCTGCTCGGCAAGGCCGAGCGGGACAGGGGCTGGCGCTTCGCCAAGGCCAGCGGCCTGCTGGTGTTCGCCACCCAGGCCCCGTTGCTGTTCATCGTCTGCCTGCCGGTGCAGCTGGGCCAACTCGACGCCGCGCCGGCCATCGGCACGCTGGGCTGGATCGGCGCGGCGATGGCGGTGGGCGGCACCCTGTTCGAGGCGATCGGGGACGGCCAGCTGGTGCGCTTCAAGCGCGACCCGGCCAATGCCGGCAAGGTGATGGATCGCGGCCTGTGGCGCTACACCCGCCACCCCAATTACTTCGGCGATGCGCTGACCTGGTGGGGCCTCTATCTGGTGGCCGCCGAGACGGCGACCGGCCGGTGGGCGATCGTCGGCCCGCTGCTGCTGACCTGGACGCTGATGAAATGGTCCGGCGCGCCGACGGTCGAGGGCAAGATGAAGAAAACCCGCCCCGAGTACGCCGATTATATCCGCCGCACGTCGGGCTTCCTGCCGCTTCCGCCGCGCAAGGCGTGACGGCCCGCTGAGGGCCTCACGCTTGGCGTCGCGTGAGCCGATCAGATCGCCGCGCGGGCCGCGAGTGCCGCGCTGGCGGTGCGGAATTCGTCTGCCAGCCGGTCGACAATGGTTGCCACCGGCTCCTGCGCGTCGACCGCGCCGACGCCCTGGCCCGCCGCCCACAGGTCTTTCCAGCGCATGGCGTCGCCGCCATAGTCGCGGGCGGCGGCGGTCTTGAGCTGGTCTGGGTCATAGCCGTTGGCGCGCAGCGACGGCAGCAGCCACGAGGCCGGCGTGCCGGTGATGGCGGCGCTGACCACCAGATCCTCCAGTCGCGCGTCGACCACCATCTGCTTGTAGGCGGGCACGGCGCGGCTTTCATCCGCCGCGAGGAAGCGCGTGCCCATGTACACGAGGTCGGCCCCGGCGGCGACCGCGCCGGCGATGCCGAAGCCGTCGGCGATGCCGCCGCTGAGGCAGATCAGGCCATCGAACTCGCGGCGCAACGCGCTGACGAAGGCGAACGGCGACAGGAAGCCGGTATGGCCGCCGGCACCGGCCGACACGCACACCAGCCCGTCGGCGCCGGCGGCCGCCGCCTTGCGCGCCAGCTCGACGGAAATCACGTCGGCCAGCACGATGCCGCCATAGGCGTGCACCACCTCGACCGCGGCGCGCGGGCTGCCGAGCGCGGTGATCACCACCGGCGGCCGGTAACGGGCGATCAGCGCCAGGTCGTCGGCCAGGCGCGGGTTGGTCGAATGGGTGACGAGGTTCGCCGCCCACAGGCCGGGCGCGCCGGCGCAGGCCTCGGTGATGGTCGCCATCCACCGCTCAAGGTCGGCGGTGGTGCGGCAATTGGGGGTGGGGAAGGCGCCAACGATACCGGCGCGCGCCGCCGCGATCACCAGCTCCGGGCCGGAGACCAGGAACATCGGTGCGGCCACCACCGGCAGCCGCAGGCGGGCCAGATGTTCACGGATACTGGTCAGGCCAGAGGGTGCGGTGTTTTGGCTCATTGCAGATACTCCACGATCATCGCCGTACCGACGCCCTGGGCGCCGGTGGCCACCACCAAGCCGTAGCGGCCGCCGCAGGCGGCCAGCGCGTCGATCAGGCTGGACAGCAGAATGGCGCCGGTCGCGCCCATCGGGTGGCCCTTGGCGAGGTGGCCGCCACCGACGTTGACCCTCGCCGGGTCTGGCGCGCGGTCGCGCAGAAATTTGGCGATGACGACGGCGAAGGCTTCCATGAACTCGATGCGGTCCATCGCGGCGAGCGGCAGGCCGGCACGGGCCAGCACCTGGTCCATCGCCGCGAACCCTGCGGTGAGCGAGGCGCGCGGGTCGCCGCCGGCCTCGGCGACGGCGACGATGCGGGCAATGGCGCCGTCGCGCGGGCCCAGCAACGCCAGACCGGCGCCATCGGCCATCGGCGGCGCGTGGGCGACGGTGTGACGAAAATCGAGGGCCGCGCCCTCCAGCGCCTCGGCATAAGGTTCGGCCAGCGCGGCAAAGGCGGGTTCGAGTGCCGCCAGTCGCGCGGCATCGAGCGGCGGGCGCACGGTTTCCTCCCGCGTCAGGCCGTTGACGGCGATGCGCGAGGCCAGCAGCGCCGGCTGGCTCTCGGCGGCGGCGGCGCGCTGCTGGGAGGCGAGCGCGCAGGCGTCGAGTTCCGCCCGGCTGATGCCCTCGGTTGTCGCCAGCAGGTCGGCGGCGAGCGCGACCTGAATGTAGCGCTGGCGCGGCGGCAGGTCGGTGGCGGTGTAATAGTCCGCCTTGTCGGCCATGAACGGCACCCGGCTCATCATCTCGACACCGCCCGCCAGCACCCACCGGGCCTGACCGGCGACAATGGCGGCGGCCCCGGCGCCGATGGCGGACAGCCCGGAGGCGCAGAAATTGTTGAGCGTCTGGGTGGCCACGTTATCCGGCAGGCCGGCGTGGAACTTGCTCACCATCGCCAGATGGCCGCCCTGGGCGCCAACCTGGCCGACGCAGCCCAGTACCAGCCGTTCCGCCCGGCCGCGCGGGTCGTGGCCGCGACCGGCAAGCGCCTCGACCAGTGCCGCCACCAGGCCAGGCGGGGTCAGGCCGGCCAGCGCGCCGTCGGGGCGGGCCTTGCCGCGTGGCGTGCGCAAGGCGGCGTGAATGTAGGCTTCGGTCATGCGGCGTTTGTCCCCCAATGCGCGGGTGCCAGCGGCGGCGCCCGTCTTGTCCGTTGCGTGCCCTTGTCGGCGATGGCGGCGCGGGCGGATTGGCGAGTCCCCCGGGACGATCCTTTGTTGGTATTTCTATGCAAGTAATAAATCAAGGGCGCAGGCAGCCGGCTGCGCGATCCGTCACGGGCCGGCTCGACAAGCCGGCTTGGTTCAGCGTCGCGGAGGCCTTATGCTGAAACCCGGTCGGGCGAGCGCCGTCCGACGGGGGGATGATGGCAGGCATGGTGACGTCACGGGATATCAGGCGCGCGCCGGCGAGGCAGGCCGCTTGTCGGGCGGTGCCTTGCACAGCCGACTCGCCCAAACAGTGCCGCAATCTGGGGTTAGCCGGGCGCCATGCAGCTTGACCACATGATCCGTACCTGCTCGATCTGGCGTGCGCTCGAAGTCGTGGGCGATACGCCGACCCTGCTGATTCTCGAAGCCTGCTGGCTGGGTACCCGTCACTTTTCCGCCTTGCAGGAGCGTACCGGCCTGCTCAAGGCGCTGCTGAGCGACCGGCTGAAGCAGCTGACCCAGGCCGGCCTGCTGGAAACCCGGCAATACAACGCCCGGCCGCCCCGCTACGAATACCTGCTCACCGCCAAGGGTCGCGATCTTTACTGGACCTCGCTGATGCTGCTGCGCTGGGAACAGCGCTGGGGCTCGCACGAGGGCAAGATCCGTATCGAGCTGACCCACAAGACGTGCGGCCATGTGTTCGAACCGACGCCGGCGTGCGGCAGCTGCGGCGAGACCATCGACGCCACCCAGGTGGACTGGACCGCCGGCCCCGGTGTCGGCCTGATGCGCCCGGTCTACAGCCGCCGGCGGCAGCAGCGTGCCAGTGCCGGCGATGCCACCTCGCTGATGGAGGACGCCGCCCAGTTGATGGGCGATCGCTGGGCCAGCCTGATCATGCGCTCGGTGTTCACCGGTCTCAATCGCTTCGAGGAAATCCGCCAGGATACGGCGATCGCCACCAATATCCTGTCCGACCGGCTGAACTGGCTGATCGGCTTTGGCGTGCTGCGCGCCCGCCAGTACGCCACCAACCCGCCGCGCGACGAATATCGGCTGACCCGCAAGGGCGTCGACTATTACCCGGTGCTGCTGATGCTGATGCGCTGGGGTGACAAATATTACTGCGCGCCGGAAGGCCCGCCGCTGCGGCTCACCCACAAGCACTGCGGCAAGCCGCTCGACCCGCAGGTGGTGTGCAGCCATTGCCGGCAGCCGATCCGGGCGGATGACGTCACGGCGGTGGTGCATGAAGCCCGGTCGCATGACGCGGCGACGACAGCGACGGTCTGACCGCCTGAACTCGGTCAGTCGCTCCGGCGGGGATCGGTAAACCACTTTCATTATCATACTCTGTATGCTAGCCCGACCTGCACAATAACAGGGGAGGCTGGACATGAAGATCGCAGGGTGCACGGCACTGGTGACCGGCGGCAATCGCGGTATCGGCGAGGGGTTCGTCGAGGAACTGCTGGAGCAGGGGGCGGCCCGGGTCTATGTCGCGGCCCGCACGCTTGCCGATGCCCAAGGTGTGGCGGCACGCGCGCCTGACCGGCTGGTCGCGGTGCAGCTCGACGTCACGCGCCCCGAGGACGTGCAGGCGGCCGCCGCGCGCTGCCCCGACGTCAACCTGCTGATCAACAACGCCGGCGCCTTCAACCGGCAGACCCTGCTGGGAGCGGCCGACATGAGCGCCCTGCGCCAGGAGATCGAGACCAATTATATCGGCCTGGTCGCCATGTGCCGGGCGTTCGCACCCATCCTCAAGGCCAACGGCGGTGGCGCCATCCTCAACGTGCTGTCGGCCGGCGGCATCGTCGCGGTGCCGGAGATGGGCGGCTACAGCCCCTCGAAATTCGCCGCCCGCGCCGCCAGCGACTGTCTGCGCGCCGAACTGGCGCCGCAGGGCACCCATGTCGCGGCGCTGATCGTCGGCTCGGTGGATACCCGCATGGCGAGCCACGTGACGGGGGTGGAGAAAAGCACGCCGCGCGCGGTCGCCCGTGCCGGCCTGCTGGCGGCCAAACATAACATCGACGAGCACGACACCGACCCGCACGCGATTTCAGTGCGCGCCTTTCTGGCCCGCGATCCGCATACGCTGAAACGGTCCCTCGCGGCGGGGGTCGCCGCAACCAAACCATGACCGGCGGGCGTCGCCGCAACCAAACCATGATCGGCGGGCGTCGCCGCAACCAAACCATGACCGGCATTTTTCGTCGCCAGCAGGGGAAAGCAAGACCATGACCTACCGCGTGATTCAATGGGCCACCGGCGCCATGGGCCGCTCCTGCCTGCAGGCGGTGATCGACCATCCGGCGATGGAGCTGGTCGGCCTGTATGTCTATGGCGAGAAAAAGGAAGGCCGTGACGCCGGCGACATTGCCCGCCGGGCGCCCACCGGCGTCATCGCCACCCGCGATGTCGAGGCGATTCTGGCGCTGGAGGCGGACGTGGTGATCCACTGTGCCCGTATCGCGCCGCCCTATGGCTCGCATGATGCCGATATTCTCAGGCTGCTGGCCAGCGGCAAGAACGTCATCAGCATCAACGGCTATTCCGACCCCGCCTACTGGCAGGGCACGCGCGCCGAGGCGCTGGCGGCCGCCTGCGCCACTGGCGGCACCACCCTGATGGCCGCCGGGCTCAACCCCGGCTTCGCCGCCGAACAACTCGCCGTGGTGGCCTCCGGCCTGTGTTCCGCCTTGGAGCATGTGGAGGTGGTGGAGAGCGTCGACTGTCGCGCCGTGCGCCAGCCCGACTATGTGTTCAAGGTGCTGGGCTTCGGCGCCGACCCGGCGCGGGTGGACGCCAACGATCCGGCGTGGGGTCCGGCCTCGTCGCTCAACGGCATGTACACCGAGGTGCTGTCGGCCATGGCGCGTCACCTCAACCTGACGCTGGAGCGCGTCGACACCGATCACCGGGTGTTCGCCGCCACCGACGATCTGGTCATCGGCGCCGGCACCATCGCCCGGGGTACGGTCAGTCACATCAACTGGCGCTGGCATGGCGTGGTGGCGGGCCAGCCCCGGCTCACCATGTCGATCCACTGGTACATGGAGCACGCGCATCTGGGCGGCGCGGAACCCTCGCTGTGGCAGGTGAAGATCACCGGCCAGCCGGACGTGGCGATCCGCGTCGATCTGGTCAGGAACGCCGCCGACACCGCCACCACCTCCGCCGAGCAGCTGGCGGTGGCGGCGATGGTGGTGAACAGCATTCCCGTGGTCTGTGCCGCCCCGCCGGGGCTGCACACGCGGCCGCTGGCGACGCCGTTCCGGGGCGTTCTGGTGCCGCCGGGCCGCGCGGCTGTCGGCGTGCCAGTCAGTCCAGCGTCCGTCAGCCCAGCGCCGGGCGGTCGATGAGCTGGCGCACGGCAGCGGGGATGGGGCCGCCGGCCTTCATCGCCGCCGCCAGCCGGCCGTCGTAATATTCCCGCCAGCGGCGGATGCGCGCGGCACGGAACTCCAGCACGCCGGCATAGGGCAGGGCGATGTGCTGGCCGGAGACGAGGTGAAACTCGTCGACGCCTTCCATGAACAGCCGGTCACCGGCTTCCGCCACGTCGAACAGCCGCCAGTGGTTCGACCGGATGACCCTGGCCATGCCCTGCAAGGCTTCGCGCATGGCGGGCTTGCCCTCGATGGCCGGCGCATAGCCGCCGCTGTTCTGCCAGACGATGTCGTCGGTGACGAGCGCCAGCACGCCTTCGACATCGAGGCGGTGCCAGGCGCTGATCAGCGCCTGCAACACCGGCAACAGACGCGGGGCCGGTGTGGCCGCATGAACGGGCGTGGGGACGGCGGTTGTCGTGACCGCCAGGGCGCTGGCCAGCACGGCGCGGCGATGGAGGATCGGCGCGGATGTCACAGCACGGCCTCCCGTGCCAGCAGGGCGCGCAGGTGGGGTGTGGCGGCCTCGCCCTGGCGCTGGGCGGCGATCACGCCGAGGTCGACATAGTCGCGCCAGCCGGTCACCCGGCCGTCGCGGAACTCCAGCACGCCGGCATAGGGCACCGCGACCGGGCGGCCATCGCTGGTGTCGTAGGCGTCGACGCCTTCCAGCAGCAGCCGGTCGCCGGCCTCGGCAATGGCGAACAGTTGCCAGCGGATGTTGTGCATGTCTGCCAGAAACCGTTGCAGCAGCCGGGCCATTGCCGCCTTGCCGTGCACCGGCGGCAGGCCGGGGGCGGCGTAGTGCCAGACGATGTCGTCGGCCACATGGGCGAGCACGCCGTCGATGTCCTTGGCCTGCCAGGCGGCGATGATCGCCCGCAGTGTCGCGCGGTGGCCAGTTGTGGCGTCGGTCATGGCCGCCCCTGGCCGGCCAGCGCGGCGCTGAGCTGGTTGGCCTGGCCGGAGTCGAGATATTCGTCGAGCCGCGTCACCCGGCCGTCGGTGACGCGGACGATGGCGCAGGCATCCAGCCGCCACGGCTGGCCGTTGGGCAGTGTCGCTTCCAGCGCATGCTGCTGCACGAAGCCATCCGGCAGGGCCTCGACCCGCTGCACCCGGTAGGTGCGGTCGGGCAAGGTGCGCTGCATCCAGGCCATCAGCCTGAGGTTCTGCTCCACGCTCTGCTCGATGCCATCGGTGTTGTGCCAGATCGTCGCGTCCGGGTGATAAAGCCCGCGCAGCGTCTCGGCGTCGCCGGCCTGGATCGCGGCCATGAAGCGCCGCGCGAAGTCGCGCATGTCCTCGCCTGTCATCCTGCCCTCCCGTTTTTTGGTCTCGTTGTCGCCCCCACCGGCATCAGCCGGCCATTCTCCCGCCGCCGGCATCAGCCGGCCATTCTCCCGCCGCCGGCATCAGCCGGCAAGCATCCCGTCCCGGATGAAGGCGCGGTCGGCCCACACGCTGTGGGTGCCGCTGGAGATCTTGTGCGGCAGGGCGATGCGCGCCACCGGCCCGTCGGCGAAGCGCTTGCAGTCGATCAGCACGCACTCGGAGCTCTGGTTATTCTCGTCGATGATGAAGCTGACCAGATAACCGTCGTCCTCGTCGCGTGCGTTGATGCGCGGCGCGAACGGCGCCTCGCTGGCGTAGCGGCCCTCGGGCAGGCCGACCGACCAGGACTCGCCGGTCACCAGGTCGTGCTTGACGAAGCCCTTGAACAGGAACCAGCCCGGCTGGGTCCAGGTCGAATAGGCGTAGCGATACGGCTTGCCGGCGTAGCGCTGGTTGAACATGCCGAATTCGAGAATGCGGTCGTCGAGGTGATATTCCCGCGTCTTGCCGGTCTTGAGGTTGAAGTGCCAGCGGTGCAGCTTGGGCCGGAAGGAATGCTCGTCGACGAAGGCCATCATCTGGCCGAAGCCGCCCGGCGCGTCGGCCAGCGGCGCCGGCGACGGGTTTTCCTGGAAATAGCCATCCATGATGATCTCGTCGCCATCCTCATAGGCATTGAGGAAGTGCAGGATGTAGGTGGGGTCGGCCTCGAACCAGCGGATGTCGTCGGTCTGGCCGTAACGCGGCAGGATGGCGAAGCGGCTGGGCAGTTCCGGGTGCAGCCGGGCGGCGTGGATGCCCTTGGCCAGCAGCGACGGTTCCCAGAACATCGGCAGGTCGTTGAGAATGGCGTGGTTGGCGGTGAAGGTCATGTCGTGCGGCAGCCGCGGCCCCGGCAGCGGCACCGGTACATAATGGGCGAGGTTGCCCTGCCGGTCGACCACGCCGTAGTGCATGTAGGGCGCATGCTTCGAATAGTTGAAGAACAGCATCTCGCCGGTGGCCTCGTCGATCTTGGTGTGCGCCGACACGCCGTCGAGCGGCGCCCACGGCGCCAGCCCCAGCGGCGCCATGGTGTCGGGGTCGAGCAGATAGGCCTCGCCGCACTGGTAGAAGGTGGAGACGATCTTGCCGGCATGCACCACCACGTCGGTGGACGAGCTGTCCTTCAGGCCGCCGTGGGCGCCGAAGCCCGGCCGTAGCGATACGCCCGGCGGGTCCATCAGGCCACCCCACAGCGAGGCGTTGGCTTCCTGCTCGGCGGCAAAGCAGCGGGTGCGCACGAAGCGGTTGCGGTAGTCCGCCCGGCCGCCGTGGAAGCTGATCATGTGCAGCATGCCGTCGCCATCGAAGGGGTGGTAGCGCCCGAGCGGCTGATGCACCTGGTTTTCGGTGTTGCGCACATAGATGCCGTCGATGTCGTCGGGGATGCGCCCCTCGATGACCGCAAGGTCGGTGGCGTTGACTTCCGAGAAGATCGGCGTCCAGGCGCCGTTGAGATAGGGGTGGTTGCTCGGCTGCAACGAGGACCGCACCGGGGGCAAACGCTCGACAATCATCAATGGTCTCCACTTGCAAGAAAGTCGCGGCCGCCCGCAACACAGGAATGCAGGTTTCTTACCACATAGGTATTGTTATGCAAGTGAAGGGCAGTTGGCGGGCCCAAGTGAACGGCGGCAGGTGCCGGGCCAACGCCGCAGGCGCATGGCTCACCGACCGGCAGCACAGATGCCGAGTCATGTCAGAACGGGTGTCAGAACGTGTGCCAGAACGGCTTTTCGACAAAGCGGGCAAAGCATTGAAAAATTTGGTGAGCCCAGATGGATTCGAACCATCGGCCTACTGATTAAAAGTCAGTTGCTCTACCGACTGAGCTATGGGCTCTCACCAACCGGCCGCCGGGCGGCCGTAACATCTCATCCGCCGCCGGGGCGGCCGTTCATGCGGCGCGGACCATAGGGAGGTGGCGCCGCCGGGTCAACAGCTTGATGGGGCGCGTGCCGGGCCTCGGGCGAGGGAGCCGTGCGCGCGCCCCGGAACCAGCTCAGGCGCTGGCGCCCATGGCTTTTTCAAGGTTCTGCACGATCGCCTCGAAGAACTGCTCGGTGGTCAGCCACGGCTGCTCGGGGCCGACCAGGATGGCGAGGTCCTTGGTCATCTGGCCCTGCTCGACGGTCTCGATGCAGACGCGCTCCAGCGTGTTGGCGAAGTCGACCACCTCCGGCGTGCCGTCCACCTTGCCGCGGTGCTTGAGGCCGCCGGTCCAGGCGAAGATCGAGGCGATCGGGTTGGTCGAGGTCGCCTTGCCCTGCTGGTGCATGCGGTAGTGGCGGGTGACGGTGCCGTGGGCGGCTTCGGCCTCGACGGTGGAACCGTCCGGCGTCATCAGCACCGAGGTCATCAGGCCCAGCGAGCCGAAGCCCTGGGCGACCTGGTCCGACTGCACGTCGCCGTCGTAGTTCTTGCAGGCCCAGACGAACTTGCCCGACCACTTCAGCGCCGAGGCGACCATGTCGTCGATCAGGCGGTGTTCGTAGACGATGCCCAGCGCGTCGTACTTGGCCTTGAACTCGGCCTCGTAGATCTCCTGGAACAGGTCCTTGAAGCGGCCATCATAGGCCTTGAGGATGGTGTTCTTGGTCGAGAGATAGACCGGCCACTCGCGGGCGATGCCGTAGTTGAGGCAGGCGCGGGCGAAGTCGCGGATCGACTCGTCGAGGTTGTACATGCCCATGGCGACGCCCGAGGAGGGGAACTGGAACACCTCGTGCTCGATGACGTCCTTGCCGTCCTCGCTCTCCCACTTCATGGTCAGCTTGCCGGCGCCGGGGATGCGGAAGTCGGTGGCGCGGTACTGGTCGCCGAAGGCGTGACGGCCGACCACGATGGGGTCGGTCCAGCCCGGGATCAGGCGCGGAATGTTCTTGATGATGATCGGCTCGCGGAACACCGTGCCGCCGAGAATGTTGCGGATGGTGCCGTTGGGCGACTTCCACATCTTCTTGAGGTTGAATTCCTTCACGCGGGCTTCGTCCGGCGTGATGGTGGCGCACTTCACGCCGACGCCGTACTTCTTGATGGCGTTGGCGGACTCGACCGTCACCCGGTCGTCGGTGGCGTCGCGGTGCTCGACACCGAGGTCGAAATAGACCAGATCGACGTCGAGATAGGGCAGGATCAGGCGTTCACGGATCCACTGCCAGATGATGCGGGTCATCTCGTCGCCATCGAGCTCGACGACAGGGTTCTTCACCTTGATCTTCGCCATGGAATCCTCTCCGAACGCGGGGGCGGCGGCCCCCGGAAACGGCGGACGGCCGCGACTATCGAGCGGTGTGTAGCAGGCCGGCCGGTCAAATCAACCTAACCCGTCTCACGCCTGTCAAAAAATTTACTCCTCAACTGCCGGCACCCGCGCCGTGGTCGCGCTATCGGCGCCCAGCGCCGGGTGGCCGGGCGACGGGATGCGCGCGGGGTCCACCCCCAGCAGCGCCGCCAGGGTGGCGATGTCGGGCAGCTCGATCAGCCGGCCGAGCGCGCGGGCGTCGCCGAAGCCGGCGGCCGCCACATGGTCGAGCAGGGCCTGGAACGGCTGCCAGTAGCCGTTGGCCCCCAGCAGCCAGGTCGGCTTGCCATGCTGGCCGAGTTCGGCCCAGGTCATCATCTCCAGCGTCTCGTCCAGCGTGCCGACGCCACCGGGCAGCGCCAGGAAGGCGTCCGCCCGTTCGGCCATCACCTTCTTGCGCGTCATCAGGGAGTCCACCAGCACCAGCTCGCTCAGCCCGGTCTGGGCGATCTCGCGGGTGGCCAGATAGTCGGGGATGACGCCGACGACCCGGCCGCCGGCGGCCAGACAGGCGCGGGCGGCGACGCCCATCAGCCCCAGCGAGCCGCCGCCATAGACCAGCCTCACCCCGGCCTCGGCGAGCAGCACGCCCACCAGCCCGGCCAGCAGCGCGTGCGCCGGATCATGGCCGGTGCGGGAGCCGCAGAACAGGCACAAGGCCTCGATGGCGGGACGGGGGGCGGGTGCGTCGGCAGTCATGGCCGCCAGCATAGAGGCCGATGTCAGGACAGGAAAGCGTGCCGGCCGGGGGACGCCGGCTCAGACCGGCATCAGGTCGGCCTCGATCGCCTCGATGGCCGGCAGCACGGACAGCAGTGATTCGCTGACCGCGCCCATCAGCGCCGGGAAGCCCATCGGTGCCTTGACGTGCAGTTCGTGGTGCAGCTCGACCCGGTTGCCGGTGAGCGTCAGGCCGGCGCGCGGCCAGCTCTTGCGCAGCCGCACCAGTGCCGCCAGCACCTTGGAGCGGCCCTGGCGGTTCTCCGACGAAAAGGGCAGCGCGCCGATGGCGCCGGTGACGACCAGGCGGATGGCGGCGCCATCCTCGGTCGCGCTGACGTCGTAGTGGCCGGAGCGCCAGGCGAAGGTGAAGCGGGCGGGCAGTTCCAGCGGCCAGTGCGGCAGCTGGTCGCGCAGCGCGGCATGGGCGGTTTCCAGTGTCCATGCCGTCGGCGTCGTCCGCCAGGTGTCTGGGTGGGGTGCGGCAATGGTCACGGGCGGCCCTGAATCGGTTGTCGTCAGAATCGGTTGTCGTCAGACACCCCTATTGAACGACCAGACCTTCAAGATTCGGTTAATCCGCCGCCCGGTCCGTCGAAAATGGCCGGCCGCGGGAGATCCGTCGCGGATGGCGACAACCGCGCTGGAATGCGTGATACTTGCGGTGGCGCGGGCGTTCGGATAGGCCCCGGGGATGACTGGTTAAAGGAGAGCGTCATGGCTGTGTTCGACAAGCTTCCGCCCGTTCATCCCGAGGGACGCAAGTTCGTCATCATCGCCGCGGCGATCGCGCTGCTGCTGTTCCTGCTGGCTGGCCCGCATCTGGGCTGGATCGGCGTCATCCTGACGCTGTGGGTGGCCGCCTTCTTCCGGGATCCGGCGCGGGTGACGCCGGTGGGCGCCGATCTGGTGGTGTCGCCGGCCGATGGCGTGATCTGCCAGATCGCCGACGTGGTGCCGCCGGCCGACATGGGGCTGGGGGAGACGCCGCGCACCCGGGTGTCGGTGTTCATGAGCGTGTTCGACGTTCACATCAACCGCTCGCCGATCGCCGGTACCATCCGCCGTATCGTCTATGTGCCCGGCAAGTTTCTCAACGCCGACCTCGACAAGGCCAGCGAGGACAATGAGCGGCAGATGTTCGTCGTCACCGGCGCCGACGGCGTCGAGATCGGCTTCGTGCAGATCGCCGGGCTGGTGGCGCGGCGCATCGTCCGCTTCACCAGGGAAGGCGACTGGGTGGAAGCAGGCCAGCGGGTCGGTCTGATCCGCTTCGGCAGCCGGGTGGATGTCTATCTGCCGGCGGGCTGCGCACCGAAGGTGGCCGTCGGCCAGCGCATGGTAGCCGGCGAGACGGTGCTCGGCCGGCTGGGTTGCGAGGCAACGGTGACGGGAGTGCAGCGGTGAGCGCCGGGGAGCCGCCGCCGGCCGCGCCTTCGGATCGAAGCCATACCCTGCCGCTGCGGGCCCTGGTGCCCAATGCCATCACGGTGCTGGCGCTGTGCTTTGGCCTCACCGCCGTGCGCCATGCCATGCTCGACAACTGGGAGAAGGCGGTCGGCGCCATCATCATCGCCGGTGTGCTCGACGGTCTGGACGGCCGCATCGCCCGTCTGCTCAAGGGCGCCTCGCGCTTCGGCGCGGAACTGGATTCGCTGTCCGACGTCATCGCCTTCGGCGTCGCGCCGGCCATCATCATCTATCAGTGGTCGCTTCACGAACTCGGCGGTGTCGGCTGGGTGGTGGCGCTGTCGCACGCCGTGTGCTGCGCCCTGCGGCTGGCCCGCTTCAATGCCAATCTCGACGTCGACAACCAGCCGCACAAGAGCGCGGGCTACCTTACCGGGGTACCATCACCGGTTGCCGCCGGCCTGACGCTCAGCCCGATCTTCTTCGACCTGTGGCTGGAGACAGAGTTCTTCCGCACCCCCATCATCACGGCGATCATTGTCGCGGCGACGGCGGCGGTGATGGTCTCCAACCTGCCGACCTATTCCTGGAAGCTGATGCGCCTGCGCCGCGACCTGCGGCTGCCCGCCCTCCTCGGCATTGGTCTGTTCGCCGCCAGCCTGTTCACCGCCCCCTGGGGGACGCTGTCGCTGCTGTCGCTGGCCTACGCCGCCTCGATTCCGATGAGCTACAACAGCTATCAGCGGATGCGACTCCAGCAGCGCCAGGCGGCGACCGCGACCGGTGCGACGGCAGGCGCCCCGACCGCCACGCCGCCGGCTGTCGTGCCCACCGTCACGCCGCCAGCGGCAACGGACGAGCCTGCCGCACCGGCAGCGGCCGACGCGATGCCAGCGGCACCGGCTGCACCGGCATCGGACGCTCCAGCAGCGGGTGCCTCAGCACAGGACGCGGCGCCGGACGACGCGCAACAGCTGCCGCCCCGCGGGGACGAGCCGGCCTGAACAGGCTGCGCACCAGGCTCACGCCGCCCACAATGCCGCACAGCCAGAACAGCAGAAGTCCGAGGGTGTAAAACATCGTCGTCGTCCCTTTCACTCTTTGTGTTCTCAATGTTCCATTTTTGTTCCTATCTGTCAAGCGCGGAATCGGTGCTGGTGTTCACCAAATGGTGATCTTGCGCGGTTAAGGTCGGCCCTGCCGACATGACGCTGATGTCTTATCTTGACGCCGTCACCATGGGTGACCGGGCATTGCCGGTTTCGGTCAAGCTGATCTGCGTGCGCCGCGATCAGGCGCTGGTGCTGCGCAAACGCAATGGCCTGTGGGATCTGCCGGGCGGCAAGCTGGAGCCGGACGAGCAATCGCTGATCGAAGGGCTGCGGCGTGAAATTCACGAGGAGTTGCGGCTGCCGCTGCCGCCCGTCGTACCGGCCGGGCACTGGATTCGTCAGAAGCCGGGGCGGGTGTCGCGCTACATTGCCTTCTTCCGCATGGCCGGCGAGGCGCCGTTCGATCTCGCCGACCTGACGCTCTCGGACGAGCACGACAAGGCGCGCTGGATCGGTGTCCCGGCGCTGGGCGGGCTTGACATGCCGGACGGATTCCGGGACGCCCTCGTCAGGACACTGACCACGAGTTGAGGTCGGGACTCCGGCGACCGCATAACGCCAGGACTCCGGCGTAATCCTGATCTCCAGTCTGACGAGGCGACCATCGGCAAGTATCTCGAAATCGAGCGGCGGTTCCTGGTGCGGTCGCGCGACTGGCCGGCGCCGCGCCGGACGCTGCATATCCGCCAGGCCTATCTCAACCAGCGCGACGAACTGTCGGTGCGGGTGCGCAACATCGAGAACGACTACTGGCTGACGCTCAAGGCCGGCGTGCGCAGCGGCGTGCGCCACGAGTTCGAGTGGCCGATCCCCGCCGAGGACGGCCGGGTGATGATCGAACGCCTGGCCTCGGCGCCGCCGATCACCAAGATTCGCCACGAGGTCGAGGATGCCGGCCGGCTGTGGGAGGTGGACGTGTTCGACGGCGCCAACGCCGGCCTGCTGATCGCGGAGACCGAGCTGCACGACCTCCACGAGCCGCTGGCGCTGCCGGCGTGGCTGGGGCCGGAGGTGACCGGCGATCCCCGCCTGTCCAACAACGCGCTGTATCGCCATCCCTTCACCGCCTGGGGCATCAGCTACGACCAGCTGCTGGCGGAAGCCGCCGCCTGACGCGGCGGCGCCCATTCACCCTTCATCGCACACCCCCACGCCGGTGGCCGTAGCCCCCCGGTGCGTTGCATTGTCCGCCCGGCGGCGGAATGTTAGCTCTAGTTGCGAATCACAATCGGCAAGCTGGGGAGAGTGCGATGTTGGGTGAAATGCAGGACTGGCCGTTGCTGACCTGGCGGCTGATCGACCATGCGGCGCAGGCCCATGGCGACCGCGAGATCGTCACCGCCACTGTCGAGGGCGCCATCCATCGCTATACCTGGTCCGATGCCCGCCTGCGTTCGAAGCAGCTGGCGGCGGCGCTGGTGGCGCTGGGCGTCGAGGTCGGCGACCGGGTCGGCACGCTGGCGTGGAACACCCACCGTCATCTGGAGTCGTGGTACGGCATCGCCGGCATGGGCGGCGTCGCCCACACCGTCAACCCGCGCCTGTTCGCCGACCAGATCGTCTACATCATCAACCACGCCGAGGATCGGGTGCTGCTGTTCGACATCAGCTTCGCCAAGCTGGTGGCCGAGATCGCGCCGCGGCTGACCACGGTGCGCCATTTCGTGGCGATGACCGAGCCCGCCCACATGCCGGCGGACGCCGGCATCTCCAACCTGCTGTGCTACGAATCGCTGCTGGCGGCGCAGGGAACGGACTTCCAGTGGGTGATGCAGGACGAACGGGCGCCGGCCGGCCTGTGCTACACCTCGGGCACCACCGGCAATCCCAAGGGCGTGCTGTACAGCCACCGGGCCAATGTGCTGCACACCTTCGGCGCCTGCATGGCCGACGCGCTGGGGCTGGCCTCCACCAGCGCCGTGCTGCCGGTGGTGCCGATGTACCACGCCAACGCCTGGGGCATCCCCTATGCGGCGGCCGCCGTCGGCGCCAAGCTGGTGATGGGCGGGCCGCACTTCGACCCCGGCACCCTGCACAAGCTGATCATCGATGAAGGCGTCACCTTCACCGCCGCCGTGCCCACCGTCTGGCTCGGCATGCTGCAGTTTCTGGAAAAGACCGGCCAGGACATGGGCGCGCTCAAGACGGTGGTGATCGGCGGCTCGGCGGCGCCACGGATGATGATCGAGGCGTTCCAGAACAAGTACGGCGTCCGCGTTGCCCACGCCTGGGGCATGACCGAGATGTCGCCGCTGGGCTCGGTCGGCACGCCGAGCGCCCACTCGCTGCAGCTGCCGGCGGAGAAGCAGCTCGACCTGCAGTGCAAGCAGGGCCGGGGCCTGTTCGGCATCGACATGAAGATCACCGACGACGCCGGCAACAGCCTGCCGCGCGACGGCGAGTCGGCGGGCCACCTCAAGGTGCGCGGGCCGTGGATCGTCGGCCGCTACTTCAAGGGCGACGGCGGTGACATCCTCGACGCCGAGGGCTATTTCGATACTGGTGACGTCGCCACCATTGACCAATGGGGTTATATTCAGATCACCGACCGCGCCAAGGACGTCATCAAGTCCGGCGGCGAGTGGATTTCCTCCATCGAGCTGGAGAACGCGGCGGTCGCCCACCCCGAGGTGGCCGAGGCGGCGGTGATCGGCGTCCACCACCCCAAGTGGGACGAGCGGCCGCTGCTCATCGTCGTGCGCAAGCCCGGCGCCAGTGTCGACAAGGACGACATCCTGTCGTTCCTGGCGCCCCGGGTGGCCAAGTGGTGGCTGCCGGACGACGTGGTGTTCGTCGAGGGCCTGCCGCACACCGCCACCGGCAAGATCAGCAAGCTGGAGCTGCGCCACCAGTTCCGTGACTACAAGCTGCCGACCGCCGCCTGAGCTGGCGGGTGCCTGAGCCGGTGATCGCCCGGGGCAGAGGCGCCTGCCGCGCCGGGCGTGCCGGCGCGGTCCTGTTGTTGCGTGCGTTTTTTCCGTTCGCCTTTTCCTGCCTGATTTTCGGGGACGATCATGACCTTGTTCGATGACTGGCGGGCGCGCTCGCCGTTTTACAGCGAGACCCACGAAGCCTGGACGATGAGCGTGCGCCGCTTTGTCGAGCGCGAGGTCGCCCCGCATATCGACGCCTGGGAGGCGGCGGGCGAACTGCCGCGCGACCTGCACCGCCGCGCCGCCGAGGCCGGCATCATCGGGCTCGGCTTCCCCGAGGCCTATGGCGGCGTGTCGGAGGGCATCGACCCGTTCCACCGGCTGATCACCACCGAGGAGCTGGCCCGTCCCGGCGCCGGCGGCCTGATCGCCTCGCTGATGACCCACGGCATCGGCCTGCCGCCGATCCTCGCGCTGGGGTCCGAGGCGCTGAAGCAGCGCATCGCGCCTCCGGTGCTGGCGGGCGAGAAGATCATCGCGCTGGCGATCACCGAGCCGTCCGGCGGTTCCGACGTCGCCAACCTGCGCACGCGCGCCGAGAAGCGCGGCAACAGCTACATCGTCAACGGCTCCAAGACCTTCATCACCTCCGGCCTGCGGGCGGACTATTACACGGTGGCGGTGCGCACCGGCGGCCCCGGCATGGGCGGCATCTCGCTGCTGCTGCTGGAGAAGGGGATGCCGGGCTTCACCCAGACCCGGCTCGACAAGATGG
This sequence comes from Parapedomonas caeni, assembly GCF_041060555.1. Lineage (NCBI taxonomy): Bacteria > Pseudomonadati > Pseudomonadota > Alphaproteobacteria > Sphingomonadales > Sphingosinicellaceae > Parapedomonas > Parapedomonas caeni. The sequence continues at coordinate 146,048 of NZ_JBEUDS010000005.1, forward strand.
GCTGGCACTGCTCCGACACCGCCGCGCTCTACTTCGACGATGTCGAGGTGCCGGCCGACAACCTGATCGGCCCGGAGAATGCCGGCTTCATGGGCATCATGCAGAATTTCAACGGCGAGCGGCTGGGCATGGCCATGGGCTGCTGCGCCTTCGCCCGCGTCTGCCTGGAGGATGCCGTCGACTGGGCCAGGTCACGCGAGGTGTTCGGCAAGCCGCTGATCAGGAACCAGTCGATCCGCCACAAGCTCGCCGACATGATGCGCCAGATCAACGCCACCCAGGTGTGGGTGGACCAGTGCGCCTGGGCGGTGGGGGCGGGCAAGGCCAACCCGGCGGATTTCGCGCTGCTCAAGGTGCAGGCGACCCGCACGCTGGAGGCTTGCGCCCGCGAGGCGGCCCAGACGCTGGGCGGCGCGAGCTACCTGCGCGGCGCCCGGGTCGAGCGCATCTACCGCGAGGTGCGGGTCAACGCCATCGGCGGCGGCTCGGAGGAGATCATGCTCGACCTCGCCGCCCGCCAGCTCGGCTTCGCCTGAGGGGGCATTGCGCAGCGCGGGGCGTGGATATACAGTAGATAATGTATATCCACGGAGGCCGTCATGCAGGTAGCCCGTTGGGGGAATAGTCTCGCCATCCGCTTGCCCCGGGCCGTTGTCGATGCCCTTGGCCTGAAGGAAGGCGACGACATTGAAATCCATGTGGCGGGCGAACGCCGGTTCGATGTCGACCGCGACCGTTCGCGCGAGCGCGCGCTGGCGCGCATCCGGGCCTTGCGCCAGCCTCTGCCGCCCGGCTGGCGGTTCGACCGCGACGACGCCAACGCGCGTTGAGCCATGCGGGCTTTCCTCGACACCAATGTGCTCGTCTATGCCTTCACGGCCGATGCGCGGGCCGATGTCGCCGAGGCGCTGCTGGCCCAGGGGTGCGACATCAGTGTCCAGGTGCTCAACGAGTTTGCCCACGTGGCGCGCCGCAAGCTCGGCATGGACTGGTCGCAGGTCGGCGAGGCACTGACGGCGATCCGCAGCCTCTGTCCGCATGTCCACCCCATCGACCTTGATACCCATGTCGAGGCGCTGGACCTCGCCGCGCGCGCCAATCTGTCGATCTACGACGCGCTGATTCTGGCCGCCGCCCTGCGGGCCGGTTGCGAGTGCCTCTATTCCGAGGACATGCGGCACAACAGCCGCGTCGCCGGACGGCTGCGCATCATCAATCCGTTTGCGGCTGACCCACCGGCGCGTTGAGGCGTCACCCGCGCGGCGCGGCGGCGCGGCGCAGCCGGTCGTTGATCGCAGCGCCCAGGCCGGTGTCGGGGATCGGCGCCACGGCGATGGCGGCGGCGCCACTGGCTTCCGCCGCGTGCAGCGCCTCGAACAGCCGCGAGGCCGCTGCCACCGGGTCGCCCGCCGGGCTGAGGTTGATGTCGCCGTCGATGGCGCCGAAGCCGATCAGATACTCCCCCGGCCGCCTGTCGGTGGCGTCGAGCCGCACCGGCTGGCGCGGCGCATAGTGGCTGGCCAGCATCCCCGGCGCGGTGATCGCGGCCCCTGGTGCGGCGGTATCGACCGGCGCCAGTTCGGCCAGCGCCTCGGCCGGCACCGGACCGGGGCGCAGCAGCCGCAGCCGCTCGCCCTCGACGGCGACGATGGTCGATTCCAGGCCCGCGCTGGTCGGCCCGCCATCGAGGATCAGCCCCACCCGGCCGGCCAGACCCGCCAGCACATGGGCCGCGCGGGTCGGGCTGATCCGCCCCGACGGGTTGGCGCTGGGGGCCGCCACCGGATGACCCAGCGCGGCGATGACCGCCTGCATCGCCGGGTGGGCCGGGCAGCGCACCGCCAGCGTCGGCAGGCCGGCGGTGACGAGACCGGCCAGCGGCCGGCCATCGATGCCGGCGTCGGGCCTGAGCGGCAGCACCAGCGTCAGCGGCCCGGGCCAGAAACGGGCCATCAGCGCCCGCGCCAGCGGCGGGGTCTCGACCAGTTTCTCCGCCATCGCCGGGCCGTCGACATGGACGATCAGCGGGTTGAAGCTCGGTCGGCCCTTGGCGGCGTAGATCGCCGCCACCGCCCGCGGCCGGGTGGCATCGGCGGCGAGGCCATAGACCGTCTCGGTCGGCAGCGCCACCAGCGCGCCGGCGCGCAGCGCGTCGGCCGCCCGGGCGATGCCGGCGGCATCGGCGGGAATCACCGCCGTGGCGGGCTCTGGCGCTTGTCCGTTCATCATCAGGCGCTATACGGGGTCGCGAAAACAGATGCCATTCGATTCCGGGAGAAAGTCGCGTGACCTACACGGCCCCCATCGCCGATCAGCGCTTCGCGCTTGAAACCATTGCCGACCTCGACGGGCTGGCCCGCCTGCCGGCCTTCGCGGCGCTGTCGCCCGATCTGGTCAGCGCCATTCTGGAGGAGGCGGGCAAGTTCTCCGCCGGCGTGTTCGCGCCACTCAACCGCCTTGGCGACACCGAGGGCGCGCGGTGGAACGATGGCGTCGTCACCCTGCCGGAAGGCTACAAGGCCGCCTATCGCCAGTATGTCGAGGGCGGCTGGGGCAGCCTGGGCGCGCACCCCGACCATGGCGGCCAGGGCCTGCCGTTCGCGCTGGCCAGCGCGGTGCAGGAACAGCTGACCTCGGCCAACATGGCCTTCTCGCTGTGCCCGATGCTGACCCAGGGCGCCATCGAGGCGCTGGCGGCCCACGCCAGCCCGGAACAGCAGAGCGTCTATCTGACCAAGCTGGTCTCCGGCGAGTGGACCGGCACCATGAACCTCACCGAGCCGCAGGCCGGCTCCGACGTCGGCGCCCTGCGCACCCGCGCGGAACCCCATGCCGACGGCAGCTACCGCATCAAGGGCTCGAAGATCTTCATCACCTGGGGCGAGCACGACTGCGCCGACAACATCATCCATCTGGTGCTGGCGCGCCTGCCGGACGCGCCGGCCGGCACCAAGGGCATCTCGCTGTTCATCGTGCCGAAGTTCCTCGTCAATGCCGATGGCAGCCTCGGCGCGCGCAACGACCTGCGCTGCGTCTCCATCGAGCACAAGCTCGGCATCCATGCCTCGCCCACCTGCACCATGAGCTTCGGCGACAACGACAACTGCGTCGGCTATCTGGTGGGGGCGGAAAACGCCGGCATGAAGGCGATGTTCACGATGATGAACCACGCCCGCGTCAATGTCGGCCTGCAGGGCGTGTCGATCGCCGAACGGGCCTATCAGGGGGCGCTGGCCTATGCCCGCGACCGGGTGCAGTCGGCCCGGCTGGGCGGTTCGCGGGCGCCGGTGCGCATCATCGAGCACGCCGACGTGCGCCGCATGCTGCTGACCATGAAGGCGACCACCGAGGCGATCCGCGCGCTGGCCTACCTCAACGCCGCGGCGGTCGACCGGGCGCACGCCGAGACCGACGCCGACGCCCGCAAGGCGGCCCAGGGCCTGGCCGACCTGCTGACGCCGATCACCAAGGGCTACGCCACCGACATGGGTGTCGAGATGTCGAGCCTGGCCGTGCAGGTGTTCGGCGGCATGGGCTTCATCGAGGAAACCGGGGCGGCCCAGCACTATCGTGATTCGCGCATCGCGCCGATCTACGAGGGCACCAACGGCATCCAGGCGCTCGATCTGGTCGGCCGCAAGCTGCCGATGGACGGTGGCGTCCACTGGCGCCGGGTGTTCACCGACATCCGCAACTTCCTCGGCCAGCTGCCGGCCAATGGCGATCTGGGCGCGATCAAGCCCTATCTGACCGACGCGCTGGACGCGCTCAACTCCGCCACCGTCTGGCTGGCCGGCCAGAAGCCGGAAGAGGTCGACAACACCGCCGCCGGCGCCACGCCGTACCTGCGGATGTTCGGCATCGTGCTGGGCGGCTGGCTGCTTGCCCGCCAGGCGGCGGTCGCCGCCGAGCGACTGACGGCGGGCGAGGGCGACCCGGCCTACCTCAAGGCCAAGATCGTCACCGCGCGCTTCTTCGCCGAACAGGTGGTGCCGCAGGCGACCGCGCTGCTCGGCCCCGTTACCCGGGGCGGCGCGCTGCTCTACGCGCTGAGCGAGGACCAGTTCGCCGCCTGAGACGCCGCGCGATCCCGGTCTCATCCTTTCCGGTTGTGGGCTTTGGCCGATGGGCTAAACTGCCCTGATCAACCTGCGGGGAGGGCAAGGCGATGCGGGGACAGTCACGTGTGCTGATTCTGGCGATGTTGCTGGGGGCTGTGGCGGTCCAGCCGGCCCAGGCGCAGGAGACCTGGCAGCAGGCCTACCGGGCCTCGGCCCGGGCCGTGGAGGGTGGCGACACAAAGGCTGCCCTTCGCATGGCCCGCGAGGCGGCCTCGATGTATCTCATCATGGAGCGCCCGGTGAAACCGGACGCCTATGTTCATCTCGTACTCACCGCCGCCGATCTGGCGCAGCAGGTCGGCCGGACTGGCGTGGCGCTGGCCGACATCCGCTATGCCCTTGGCAAGCTCGACGGCGATGATCGCGCGAACTGGGCCGCCAAGGCCTATCTCTATCGGGCGATGGGGGACCTGCAGGTCGGTGCCGACGGGCCGGCGGCGCGCGACGCCTACGTCAGTTACCTGTCGGCCAGTCAGCAGGCCTATGGCCAAACGGACCCGCGTGTCGCCATGGCGTATCTGTCGCTGGTGGAGCTGGAGCTGCGCCTGAACGACGTCGCCACGGCCCGACAGTACCAGCAGCAGGCGGAGGCGATTGTCCGGCCAGCGCTCGGCTGGTCCGACATCACGCGGGTGCGTGTTGAACTGCTGGGTGCGCGGGTCGATACCGCGTCCGGCAAGGTTGTCGCCGCTGAACAGCGTTACAATCAGCTGCTCGACGTCAAGCGACCGGCAGACGGCGAGGCTGCCGTGCTGTGGCAGGCGGCCGGGCAGGATTATCTCGCGCTTCTGCGCCAACAGGGTCGCGTCGCCGAGGCTGATGCCCTCGCAGCCCGTCTGAGCGCTGGCGGGATGCTGTAGGCCGGGGCCACGGCGCCCGGGCCTTGCGATGCGGCGGGCGTGAAATTCGATTCCCCGCCGCTCTGCTGATCCTCTATGACGGGCGCTCACCGAATCGGATGCAGTCTGCGGAAACTGATGACGCCCTTGATGCTTGATGATTGCCCCGCGCCGCCGGGTCTTGGCGACCCCGCCCTGCCGACGGTGATGGTGGTGGCGGCCGCCCTGATAGATGCCGACGGCCGGGTGCTGGTGGCGCAGCGTCCCGAGGGCAAGTCGATGGCCGGCCTGTGGGAATTTCCCGGCGGCAAGCTGGAGCCCGGCGAGAAGCCGGAAGCGGCGCTGGTGCGCGAGCTGCACGAGGAGCTGGGCATCGATACCTCGGTGTCCTGTCTGGCGCCGCTGACCTTCGCCAGCCATGCCTACGAGACGTTCCACCTGCTGATGCTGGTCTATGCCTGCCGCAAATGGCGCGGCGCCATCCAGCCGCGCGAGGGTCAGGCCGTGCGCTGGGCGGCGATCAATGAACTGTACAGCCTGCCGATGCCACCGGCCGACGTGCCGCTGGTCGGCATGATCGCCGCGCTGGTGTAGGGCGGGCCAAAGGGTCTAGGGTTCGCTCGGCAGCGTCCGGCGCGCGGTCGGTGCGGACGGGGCGGACGCGGGTAACGCAAACGCGGACAATCAGGGTGAAGGCGGATGGCCGACGAGTCTCGCAGCAACGATGACACCACCCCGGCCATGGTGCCGCCGGATGTCGAGCCCGTTGATGCCGTGGCCGCGCCCAACGCTGGCAGCCCGTCGCGCCGGCGCCGGGGGGTGCTGATCCTGCTGGTGCTGGCGCTGCTGCTGGTTGTCGGCGGCGCGGGCCTGTGGTGGTGGCGGCAGGGCGGTGGTCCGGCGGCTCCCGCCGACAGCGCGACGCTGATTCCGCGCGATGCCCTGTTCTCGCTGCCGACCCACGCCAGCCCGACCCTGTCGCCCGATGGCAGGCAGGTGGCCTGGCTTGGCCCCGCCGAAGGCCAGCCCAACCTGTTCGTCGCCGCGGTCATCGAACCCGGCAATGCCCGCCAGCTCACCCGGTTCAGTGACTCCTCGGTGGATGCGGTGAGCTGGTCGGCGGATGGCCAGCGGCTGCTGTTCATCGTCAACTCGCTGCGGGGCGACGACGCCTGGCAGCTGATGGTGCACGACCTCAAGGGTGGCAAGAACCGCACCCTGCTCACTGGCACCGGTGCCCGGCCGCTGGTTGTCGCGGCCTCCGCCGCCCAGCCCGACGCGCTGCTGCTCGGCCTGGCGCGAGCGGAGTCCCCCTACCGGGACCTCTACCGGCTCGATCTCGCCACCGGCAAACGCACACTGGTGCTGGCCAACGATCGCTATGACGGCTTCGTCGCCGATGCCGCGCTTGCCGTGCGGGTGGTGCAGCAGGCGGTGCCGACGGGCGGCTTCCTGTGGCGGCGGCCGGAAGGCGGCGGATTCGTGCCGTTCGCCCAGGTGCCGGCGGAAGACGCGCTGACCACCGCGCTGGTCGGTCTGTCCAACGATGGCGCGACTCTGTTTGCCCGCGACAGCCGCGATGGCGACACCAGCCGGCTGGTGGCGATCGACGTGGCGAGCGGCCGGCTGACACCGCTCACCGAGGCCCCTGCCGCGGCGGATGTCGAGGATGTGGTGATCGACCCGGCGACGGACCGTCCGGTACTGGCGGCGATCGAGGGCGCCACCCGCCGGTGGCAGGCGCTGGACCAGGCCTACGCCGCCGATGCCGCGGTGCTGTCGACGCTGGCGCCGCAGGTGGCGGTGCTGGACATCAGCAACGATGGCAAGGCCTGGCTGCTGGCGGCCGATGATGGCGCGCGGCCGACCCGTTTCTATCTCTACCGCCGGGGCGGCCAGCCGGTGCTGCTGTTCAGCCTGCGCGACCTGCCGGCCAAATCGCCGATCGCGCGCACCGTGCCGGTGACGGTGCCGCTGGAAGGCGGGTTGCAGGCCACCGGTTACCTCACCCCGGCCCAACAGGTGCCGGTCGATGCCGATGGCCTGCCCAGGGCGGCCGCGCCGCTGGTGATGCTGGTGCATGGCGGACCATGGACGCGCGACCGGCTCGGCTGGCTGCCCACCCACCAGTGGCTGGCCAATCGCGGCTATACCGTGCTCAGCGTGAACTACCGGGGTTCGGCCGGTTTCGGGAAGGCCTATCTCGCGGCGGCCGACAATGGCTGGGCCAGCATCATCCCCGCCGACATCGAGGCCGGCGCGGCCTGGGCCGTGGCGCGCGGCTATGCCCGGAAGGACAAGGTGGCGCTGATGGGCGCCTCCTTCGGCGGCTATGCCGCGTTGATGGGGCTCGCCAGCCAGGGGGACCGCTACGCCTGCGCCGTCGCCAGCCATCCGCCGGTGGACCTGGTCAAGCTGGCCGATGGCGTGGCGCCGGCCGACGTCGCCACCTACGATCTGATCGTCAACCGTGTCGGCGATCCGACGACGCAGGAAGGCCGCACCGCGCTTGCCGCCGCCTCGCCGGTCAATCGCGCCGACAGCATCGGCAAGCCGTTGCTGCTGGCCATGGGCGGGCGGGATCGGGCGGCGCTGGAACCGGACCTGATGGCGTTCGCCCAGAAGCTCGCCGCCGCCGGCAAGCCGGTGACGGCGGCGGTGTTCGTTGGCGAGGCCGGCGGCTACGACCGGCCGGACAACGAGCGCGCTTTCCTCGGGCTGACGGAAGCCTTCCTTGGCGCCTGCCTTGGCGGCCGGGCCGAGCCGATCGCGCCGGCGCTGCTCATGAAGAGCGAAATGCGGGTGCCGGTGGGGGCAGATAACGTCCCCGGCCTGCGCACGGCCCTGATGGGCGGCCCGACGCCGACCAAGGAATAGACCGGCCGCCGTCGTTCGCGATGCGTGGCCGATTGGCAGGGTTGGATTCTAACCCTGTCGGGCACGCCCGGCGGCGTCAGTCGCGCGGTGTCCGGGGCTCCAGCACGTCCGCCAGACTGACGGTGGCCGAGCCCGGTCGCTTGGGCACCGGCTGGTTGGGGCCGGGCGCCCAGCCCATCAGCGTCACCACCTCCAGCGTCGCCGCCACCCGGCCGTCGGGCAGGCCGAAGCGTTCCGCATAGAGGGCGCAGGCTTGCGCCAGCACGTCGCGGCGCAGCGGCCGGCGGGCACGCTGGGCCAGCGCGTTGGTCTCGCCCATCGCGCGCAGCTCGGCCAGCAGCGCCATCGGATGGGCATAGGTCAGGGTCAGCCGGTCGCAGTCGGCCACCGGCATGGCGAAGCCGGCCCGCTGCAGCAGGGCGCCGCCCTCGCGCATGTCCACCATCGGCGACACCCGCGGTGCCGCGCCGCCGGTGACGTCTTCCTCCGCCGCCAGCAGGGCATGGCGCAGCTCGGCGAGGCTGGCGCCGCCGGGGAAGGTCGCCAGGAACAGCCCGTCGGGTACCAGGACATGGCGGATTTGCGCCAGCGCGCCCGGCAGGTCGTTGACCCAGTGCAGGCTGCCCGCCGCGACCACCAGGTCGAAGCTGTGGGGCGCGAAGGGCAGCAGGTCCGGCTCGCAGACCACCAGCGGCAGGCTCGGACGGGCGGCATCGGCGGCGGCGACCTCGGTGGTCACCACCGACACGCCGTCGCCGGCCAGCCGGGCCGCCAGCCGGCCGTCGTGACAGCCGAGATCGAGCACCCGGGTGAAGCGGCGATTGACCAGCGCCAGCCGGTCCAGCAGGTCGTCGACCAGCAGGTCGAGCAGGGCACCGTCATTCGCGCCGGCCCGCGCCGTCCGCTGCCACTGGCGGCGGCGCTGGCGGCGGTCGAAGATTTCGCTCACCGGGGCGGCGCCGGTGGCGGAAGTCGTCGGGGGCGGGGTGGGCGCGTCGCTCATGCCTGCGCATATGGCGTGCGGGCGCGCCGTCGCCAAGCGATTATCCGGCCGCTATGCTGCCCGATTATGATGAGGGGGGCTCTTCGCCCGTTGCGCGGGCTGCTCGACGTGGTGTTGCCGCCGCGCTGCATGGCCTGCGGTGCGCTGGTCTCGGCGCCCGGCCTGTTCTGCTCGGAGTGCTGGGCGAGCCTCGGCTTTCTCGACGGCCCGGCCTGCGTCCAGTGCGGCCTGCCGTTCGAGTCGCCGTCCCAGGGACATGTCGAGGGTGACGGCAGCCCGGAGGACGGCGGGCTCAAGTGCGGCGCCTGCCTTGCCAATCCGCCGGCCTTCGCCCGCGCCCGGGCGGTGTGGCGCTACGACGGCGCGGCACGCGCCGCCATCGTCGCCTTCAAGCATGGCGACCGCCCCGAGCAGGCGCGCCACCTGGCGCCGGCGCTGGCGCGCGCGGTTGCCGGGCTGCTGGACGTGCCGGACCTGATGGTGGTGCCGGTGCCGCTGCATCGGGGGCGTATCTGGCGGCGCGGCTACAACCAGGCGGCGTTGCTGGCGCGTGCGCTGGCCCGGCTGGTGCGACGGCCGGTGGTGCTCGATGCTCTGCTGCGGCTGCGTGCCACCCCGCCACAGCAGGGGCTTGACCGCGTGGCGCGGCGGGCCAATGTGCGGCGCGCCTTCGCGGTCAATCCTCGCCGGGTGGCGCATGTACAGGGTCGGACGGTGCTGCTGGTCGATGATGTCATGACGACCGGTGCGACGCTGGACGCCTGTGCCACGGCCCTGCTCAAGGCGGGTGCGCGCGAGGTGCGGGTGGCGACGCTGGCGCGGGTGGTGCTGATGGCCTGACCACACCCGATGGTTTGCGGACTTGTGACAGATCGCCGGCCCGACCATATTGGGCCAAACTGTTTCAGGAGTAAGGCGTGGCCAAGGTCGAAATCTATACCACCGCGATGTGCCCCTATTGCGTTCGGGCCAAGCAACTGCTGACGGCCAAGGGCGCGGCGTTCACCGAATATGACGTCTCCTTTGATCCCGAGGGCCGGGCGGCGATGGTCGAGCGGGCGCACGGCGCGCGCACCGTGCCGCAGATCTTCATCGACGGGCGTCACGTCGGTGGCTGCGACGACCTTCACGCGCTGGACGCGCGCGGCGGGCTTGATCCGCTGCTGGCGGCCTGAACGCGGCACGCCGGCGCCCCGACCATGAGCGATGCCGCCCCCCCGCCGACACTGACCGTCGGCCTGCTGCAGATGACGTCGGGCATCGAGCCCGCCGGCAATGCCCTGGCGCTGGAGTCCGGCGTGCGCGACCTCGCGGCGGCGGGCGCCCGGCTCATCCTGACGCCGGAGATGACCGGTGTGCTGGACGGCAACAAGGCGCGCCTGCTCACCAACACCCGCACCGAGGCCGAGGACGAGACGCTGGCGCTGGCGCGCGGGCTCGCGGCCGAACTCAAGGTCTGGCTGCTGATCGGCTCGCTGGCGCTGAAGGTGCCGGATGCGGACGGTCCGGCCGCCGACATGCTGGTCAACCGGCAGTTCCTCATCGACGACGCGGGCGTCATCCGCGCCTGGTACGACAAGATCCACCTGTTCGACGTCGAGTTGCCCAATGGCGAGCGTTACCGCGAGTCCGCCTCATACCGGCCCGGCGACCGGGCGGTGGTGACGGCGACGCCGTGGGGCAGGCTGGGGCACGCCATTTGTTACGACCTGCGCTTCCCCCATCTGTTCCGGACGCTGGCGCAGGCCGGCGCCGACATCCTGGTGGTGCCGGCGGCTTTCACCCGCACCACCGGCCAGGCCCACTGGCACACGCTGCTGAAAGCCCGCGCCATCGAGACGGGCTGCTTCGTGCTGGCCCCGGCGCAGACCGGCCACCATGCCGACGGGCGGGATACCTTCGGCCATTCGCTGGTGGTGGCGCCGTGGGGCGAGGTGCTGGCCGATGGCGGCGAGGCGCCGGGGGGGCTTGTCGTCAGGCTCGACCTTTCCCAAGTAGGGGTGGCGCGGGGCCGCGTTCCCGCCCTCCGGCATGATCGCGGCTTCGCCCTGGTCGAGGTGTAGCGTCATGATCGTGTTCGATCTCAAGTGCGGTAACGGTCACGTCTTCGAGGCGTGGTTCGGCTCGTCCGCCGATTACGAGAGCCAGCGGGCCCGGCATCTGCTGTCCTGCCCGATGTGCGGTAACAGCGATGTCGGCAAGGCACTGATGGCGCCCAATGTCGCGCCCAAGGGCAACCAGCGGCGTGCGCCGGCCGAACCCGTCAGCGTGCCTGTGGCGGCTGGTGGCGAACACTCCCCCGAGGCGGTGAAACAGGCGCTGGCGCTGCTGGCGGAAATGCAGGCGAGGGTCGAGGCCTCGTTCGACGACGTTGGTGACAAGTTCGCCGAGGAAGCGCGCCGCATCCATTACGGCGAGGCGGAGGCGCGCGGCATTCTCGGCGAGGCAACGCTGGAGCAGGCGAAGGAACTGCACGAGGAAGGCATTGATGTGCTGCCGATGCCGTTCCGTCGGCGGCGGAAGCGGCTAGACGCCTGATTTCCCCTGCCGCATCCGGCAGTGGCACTTTAGAGCGAGTCAATACAGTATTCCCCTTCTGGCGCTGATCTGGCAGAACTGAACGCGTCAGGATTGTGGGGAGAGGGCTGGTGAGAGGGGACAGGCCGGTGCCCGCCGGGGATGGAGGGCAGGGAGCCGTTGCGGGTCGCCCTGATGCCGCCATTGTCTTGTCTGACGCCCTGCCGTTCGCAGAGCGGTGGCGACGTGGTGCGTTCTCGCCCCTGACGATTGCGGTCGCTTTCACGGTCTTTGCCTGTCTCGTGCTGGCATTGGTGGTGGTGCAGGCCTACATCTACCGTGGTCGGCAGCTGGCCGAGGCCGAGGTCTCGCTGGTCAACCTCACCAGTGTGGTGGCCGAACATGCCCGGCAGACGGTCGAGACCGTCGACATGCAGCTGCAGAACATCCGCGAGAACATGCCAGCGGCGATGCTGGCTGGCGACCTGTCTCCCGAACAGCAGCGTCTGCTGGTGCGCCGGCGCGACTCAACGCCGGATGTGTATGAGTTTTTCGTCCTGGATGCCGATGGGGTTTTCCGCGCCACGTCGGCCGACCAGATGCCCGCGACGACGGATTTCCGCAACACCGAGACGTATCTGCATCATCTGAATGATACGGCCGACTCACTGCATGTCGACAAGCCGATGGAAGGTTTCGTCGGCCGGGCGACGGGCCGGCAGATCATTCGCGTCAGCCGCAGGCTCACCTCTGGCGACGGCGAGTTCGCCGGTGTCGTTGTCGCCGCCATGGCGGTCGACCGGTTCGTGTCGTTGTATGAGTCGATGAACCTTGCCAACCGTGCGGTGGTGTCGCTGTCGCGCAGCGACGGGGTGCGCCTGGCCCGTTACCCGATGATCCGGTCCATGCTCGGTCGCTCCTACACGCACCTCGAACCGTTCCGCTCGCTGGTCAGGACGCAGGATCACGGTACCTTTACCCGACCCTATGTCGGGGATGGCCTTGTCCGGCTTTCGGCCTTTCGTAAAGTGAAGGACTACCCGCTTGTCGTGACGATCGGCCAGTCGCGGGACAGCATCCTGGCCTCCTGGTGGCATCGCTCCCTGACAGATGGCGCCATCACAGCGCTCCTGGTGATCGCGGTGGTGCTGTTCGCGTTCATCGGTCTCACCCAGGCGCAGCGACGCAGCGGGCAGGCCGAGCAGATATCCCGTCGCTTCCGGCGTCTGGCCGATGCCTCCGCCGACATCGCCGCCGCACCCAGTGTGTCAGCCATTTTACTGCAGGTGTCGGATGTCGCGCGCGAGTTGGTGCCTGCCAACATCATCATCGCCGGTCTCGCCGATCCGGCGGATCATGAGCGGATGGATATCCAGGCCGCTTACCTTGCCGGCTTTTTTACGCAGGTGAGGCCGCAGGACTGTGCGGCGGTGACCGAAGCACTCGCACGAACGGCCTGTCATGATCGGCGTGCGCTGCGTCTGACCCGTGAACAGATGTCGCTGCACATGGTGCCTTTGCCAGGCGATCATGGCGTGAGCGACGCGCTGTCGATGCGTGGCTGGCTCGGGGTACCGCTGGTCGAGGGTCATCAGTGTATCGGGTTCATTCAACTCGCTGATCGTATACGGGGAGAATTTTCCGACACCGATCAGGCGGTGATCGAGCAGTTGGCGCGGATTGCCACGGTCGCCATCGCCAACATGCGTCTGATGCAGGAAAATCGCACGGCCCTGGCGAGCGCCGAGGACGCGCGTGCCGAGGCGGTAAAAGCCCGGCAGATGGTCGAGGCCGTTATCAACACCGCCTTCGATTCCTTCATCAAGCTCGACGGAGCATGGCGCTTCATCGGTGCCAATGACTACGCGCTGGCGGAACTGGGGTTCGCATTGCCGGACCTGCTGGGCCGCAGCATCTGGGACCGTTTCCCCGACACGCTGGGCACCAATTTCGAGCAGGAACTCCACCGCGCCAAGGCCGAGCAGCGCCTGATCGAGTTCGAATATAACAATCCACGCAATAACCGCTATTTCACCGTGCGGGTCGCGCCGACCAATGGTGACATCGCCATCTATTTCCGCGACATCACCGAACAGAAGGATACCGAGCAGCAATTGCGCCAGGCGCAGAAAATGGAAGCGATCGGTCAGCTTACCGGCGGCGTTGCCCACGATTTCAACAATCTGCTGACGGTCATCCTGGGTAATGCCGAACTGCTGCTGGAGGAGTATAAGAACGACAGCCGGATCAGCCGCCTGGTCGGCATGACGCAAAGGGCCGCCAATCGTGGTGCTGAACTGGTGCGCCGGTTGCTCGCTTTTGCCCGCCGGCAGGCACTGACCCCGGAAGTGGTGGATGTCAACCAGCTGGTGTTGCGCCTTGATGACCTGCTGCGCCGGACTCTGGGCGAGCATATCCAGATCCAGCTGGTTCGTGGTGGCGGGTTGTGGCAGGCCTATGTCGATCCATCACAATTGGAGAACGCCATTCTCAACCTGGCGATCAACGCCCGCGACGCTATGGGAGAGAGTGGCAAGCTGACCATCGAGACTTCCAACGCCCATCTCGATGCCTATTATGCCGAGCACAATCCTGGCGTGACGCCCGGCCAGTATGTGCTGGTTGCCGTGTCGGACAACGGCAAGGGCATTCCGTCGGATATCATCGATAAAGTGTTCGAGCCGTTTTTCACCACCAAGGAGGTGGGCAAGGGCAGCGGTCTGGGTCTCAGCATGGTCTATGGTTTCGTCAAGCAGACCGGCGGTCATATCAAGGTCTATTCCGAGATCGACCAGGGCACGAGCATCAAGCTTTACCTGCCGCGCGCCGCCTCGACCGTGGCGGCGTCGGAGCCCCGCCAGACGCGTGTGGAACCGGCGCATGGCACTGAAACCATCCTGCTGGTCGAGGATGATGAAATGGTCCGTGCCCTGATCAAGGAAGGGCTGCTCAGCCTCGGATATGAGGTTCATGATTTCGACCAGGCCGCGCGGGTGCTGGAGGCCATCGACAGCGGTCTGCGCTTTGATCTGCTGATGACCGACGTCGTCCTGCCAGGCGGCTTGAATGGTCGCAAGCTGGCTGATGCCGTGCAGGCGCGGATACCGGATGCCAGGGTTCTCTATATCTCAGGCTACACCGAAAACGCGATCATTCACGAAGGTCGGCTCGACCCCGGCGTACAGCTGTTGAGCAAGCCGTTCCGTCGCGAAGACATGGCGCGCCGCATCCGGGCTATTCTCGACGCCTGACCTCAAGTCGGCGAGGGCAGGCTGGGGACATGGCGATCCGACATATCCACCAGCGCCGACCAGATGCGCGTGGCCAGTGCCTCTCCGGTGCGGTCATGACGCGCCTCGACGGCGGCGTGCAGATCAATGATCGCGGCGGCCATCTGGTCGTGCACGGCATCGAGCGCCGAGATTCGCAGACTGGCGGGCGTCGCCGCGCTGGCGGCTTCCAGAGTCGCGCGCAGGGATGGATCATGCACCAGCGCCAGTCCGTCGCGCAGCAGCACGCGCATCGCTTCGATGTCGGCGTGGCGCACGTCGGCGGCGCGGTCATATTCTCCCGCCACCATGAACATCATCAGGCCGATGAGGTTGAGCGTGCCGGTGGCGTAGTCGCCGGGCAGGGCGGGCGCGATGCTGGCCGACAGTTCGGCGCAGGCACCCAGCAGGATGTGGTCGGCTTCCGGTCTCATGCGGCACACTCCTCCAGGGTCAGGTCGCGCAGGCGCTCGGCCAGCATCCGGTTGTGGGCGGCGGTGCAGAACCAGCCGGAGAAGGCGAGAATCGGGTCACGATTGCTGCCGGTCGCGTATTCGCGGGACGACGACAGCCAGATCGCCAGCCCCTTGACCATGGCGAAGACCTGCCACCAGCGCAGCGACTCCGGGTTCACCGCCATGCCCGATGCCTGCGTCCACAGGCGCAAGCCTTCCTCGGTCGGGATCATTGTCCCGGCCCGAGTCGGGTCGCCGAACGCCCACAGCGGATCGGCGGCCCAGGCGATGTCCTCGTGCGGGTCGCCGAGATGGCACATCTCCCAGTCCAGTACGGCGCGGATGGTCCCGGTATCGTCATACAGGAAGTTGCCGGTGCGATAGTCGCCGTGGATGACGGTGACGCGCGGCGGTGCCGGCGGCGGGTTGCGTCGCAACCAGCGGATGGCGCCCTGCACGATAGGCTGGGGCGACAGGGCGTCGGCGTCGATGACCGCCGCCCAGTAGTCCAGCGCCTGACGCCAGCAGTCGGCGGGCGCGGGCATGTCGAGGCATCGGGTCAGGCCGCGTGCCGCCGGGTCGGCGCGGTGGATGGCGCCGAGGATGTTCCAGAACTGCGTGCCGATCCTGTCCCGCAGCGGCCCGTAGGGGTCGGGCTGGAACGGGGGCGCCGCGGTGCAGCCGGTGATCTCCTCCATCACGAAGAACGGACGATCCAGCCACTGGCCGTCCATTTCCAGAAACAGCGGCTCCGGCACCGGCACGTCGGTGCCGTGGTAGGCGCGGTAGGCATTGTACTCGACGTCGCGTTCGGTCTCGATCAATGACCCGGTGGGGTCACGGCGCAACACGAAACCGCGCTCGACAGTGGCGCCCTCCTGCAAGTAGCGCGCGCGCAGCCGGTAGGTCTCCCGGCTGGCGCCGCCATGGAGGCGGGCTGCGGTTACAATCTCGACGTCGGTGATGCCCTCCATGCGGGCGGCGAGATAGCGGGCGAAGCGCTGACGGATCTCGTCCATGCCTGTTCTCCTACTTCGCCATGTCCATGAGGCCGGTGAAGCCCGATGGCGCATGGGCACCGATGGAGAGTTGCTCCAGCACGCCAAATCCGGTGCGCCGGCCCAGCGTGCCGGTCATCTCGGCGCGCACGAACGCCTGCACATGCCAGTGCAGTGGCAGCGTTTCGTCGGCGGTGGCGATCTCGATGCGGTCATAGCCGACCGCCAGATCACCCTTGTTCAGGCCGTGCCCCCATTCGGGGTGCAGATAGCCGAGCCCGGACATGTAGAAGTTCCACCGCGGCGCCAGCGTGATGCGGGTCTCGCCGCCCGCGGGGTCGACAAAGGTCAGGCACGCTGAACGGGCATGTCGGGTGCCGGGCTTGTACTCAATGTCGGCCGTTGCTGTCGCCATTGACCGCGGTTCGGCGTCGCCCAGCGCGCCGAACAGGCCATGGGTGTTCCATGGCCGGCCCTGGTCGTCGGCGTTGAGATGGTAGAGCGAGAAGCCATCGGCGAAATTGAGCGGCGCCCATAGCCAGAAAAACTGGGGCGGCTCGGCGGGGGTGACCGGCTGGCTGTCAGGCGCGCCGACCGGCCGGATGCCCCAGGAGCGGTCGCGCGTGCCCAGAAAGCGTGCCGGTTCCAGCGTGAAACGTTGGCCGGCGATGTCGACCCAGCCCGACCAGCTGCCGTTCTGGGTCAGCCGGGTGTAATCCATGATCGTGCGGGGGCCCTGGCGGCGGATGAACCGTGGTTCCTCCACCGGGCGTGCCCGGGCCTCGAAGGTGAGGTCGGCGGTGATGCCATGCTCGTTCGGCGCCACCACGACGCGCAGGCGCTGCAACGGCTCCAGTACATCGACGCGGATCGGACCGACGATGGTGTCCAGGCGTTCCATGCCGAGCAGGCGGGAGGCGCGCAGATTGTGCTGCACCCCGTCGTGCACGACGCAGAAGGCGGCATCCATGATGTTCAGGTGGGGGTAAACTCCCAGTGCCACGGCGAAGAACAGTTCGCCGTCGGCGTCATAGCCGTTGAAGAAGTAGCGGTCGTAGAAATTCCGGTCGGTGCCGGCGTAGGCAATCGGTTCCGGTGTCTGATGAACAGGATAGTCGTCGGCTTTTGTCAGCATGGTCCCTCCCCAGGGGAGTCGCGCGCCTTGGTGGCATTTTTGAGCGCGGCTCAGGGTGCAGCATGGCGGCAAGGCGATCCGCCGTCAATGCGGCGCGGAGGCGGTGGCGCGGGCGGATGCACGGCCCTGTTAGGAGTGGTCGCGTCCGTCAAGGTGGTGTAATTTCGGCTGTGGCCGTGGGCCATCGTCAGGCGGCTTTGGCGGTGATGTGTAGGGGCTGATTTTCCTCCTCGATCATGGGTTGGTTGAGTTCGGCCATGCCTT
>NZ_JBEUDS010000050.1:0-4887 GCF_041060555.1 Parapedomonas caeni
ACTGCTCTTTAACAATTTATCAGACAATCTGTGTGGGCACTCGAAGATACGGATTCTTAACGTCGCAAGACGAAAAATGAATACCAAGTCTCTGAGTGAACATACGTAATTCATTACGAAGTTTAATTCACGAGCATCAAACTTAAATTGAAGAGTTTGATCATGGCTCAGATTGAACGCTGGCGGCAGGCCTAACACATGCAAGTCGAACGGTAGCACAGAGGAGCTTGCTCCTTGGGTGACGAGTGGCGGACGGGTGAGTAATGTCTGGGAAACTGCCCGATGGAGGGGGATAACTACTGGAAACGGTAGCTAATACCGCATAACGTCGCAAGACCAAAGAGGGGGACCTTCGGGCCTCTTGCCATCGGATGTGCCCAGATGGGATTAGCTAGTAGGTGGGGTAACGGCTCACCTAGGCGACGATCCCTAGCTGGTCTGAGAGGATGACCAGCCACACTGGAACTGAGACACGGTCCAGACTCCTACGGGAGGCAGCAGTGGGGAATATTGCACAATGGGCGCAAGCCTGATGCAGCCATGCCGCGTGTATGAAGAAGGCCTTCGGGTTGTAAAGTACTTTCAGCGAGGAGGAAGGCGTTGTGGTTAATAACCGCAACGATTGACGTTACTCGCAGAAGAAGCACCGGCTAACTCCGTGCCAGCAGCCGCGGTAATACGGAGGGTGCAAGCGTTAATCGGAATTACTGGGCGTAAAGCGCACGCAGGCGGTCTGTCAAGTCGGATGTGAAATCCCCGGGCTCAACCTGGGAACTGCATCCGAAACTGGCAGGCTAGAGTCTTGTAGAGGGGGGTAGAATTCCAGGTGTAGCGGTGAAATGCGTAGAGATCTGGAGGAATACCGGTGGCGAAGGCGGCCCCCTGGACAAAGACTGACGCTCAGGTGCGAAAGCGTGGGGAGCAAACAGGATTAGATACCCTGGTAGTCCACGCCGTAAACGATGTCGACTTGGAGGTTGTGCCCTTGAGGCGTGGCTTCCGGAGCTAACGCGTTAAGTCGACCGCCTGGGGAGTACGGCCGCAAGGTTAAAACTCAAATGAATTGACGGGGGCCCGCACAAGCGGTGGAGCATGTGGTTTAATTCGATGCAACGCGAAGAACCTTACCTACTCTTGACATCCAGAGAACTTAGCAGAGATGCTTTGGTGCCTTCGGGAACTCTGAGACAGGTGCTGCATGGCTGTCGTCAGCTCGTGTTGTGAAATGTTGGGTTAAGTCCCGCAACGAGCGCAACCCTTATCCTTTGTTGCCAGCGGTTCGGCCGGGAACTCAAAGGAGACTGCCAGTGATAAACTGGAGGAAGGTGGGGATGACGTCAAGTCATCATGGCCCTTACGAGTAGGGCTACACACGTGCTACAATGGCATATACAAAGAGAAGCGACCTCGCGAGAGCAAGCGGACCTCATAAAGTATGTCGTAGTCCGGATTGGAGTCTGCAACTCGACTCCATGAAGTCGGAATCGCTAGTAATCGTGGATCAGAATGCCACGGTGAATACGTTCCCGGGCCTTGTACACACCGCCCGTCACACCATGGGAGTGGGTTGCAAAAGAAGTAGGTAGCTTAACCTTCGGGAGGGCGCTTACCACTTTGTGATTCATGACTGGGGTGAAGTCGTAACAAGGTAACCGTAGGGGAACCTGCGGTTGGATCACCTCCTTACCTTAAAGAAACGTTCTTTGTAGTGCTCACACAGATTGTCTGATGAAAAGTAAATAGCAAGGCGTCTTGCGATTGAGACTTCAGTGTCCCCTTCGTCTAGAGGCCCAGGACACCGCCCTTTCACGGCGGTAACAGGGGTTCGAATCCCCTAGGGGACGCCACTTGCTGGTATGTGTGAGTGAAAGTCGCCGACCCCAATATCTCAAAACTTACCTTCGGGTGACGTTTGAGATATTTGCTCTTTAAAAATCTGGATCAAGCTGAAAATTGAAACGACACACTGTTTCATTTCTCCGTAATAAGAAATGAAAAGCGGTGTGTTCGAGTCTCTCAAATTTTCGCAACACGATGATGTTTTACGAAACATCTTCGGGTTGTGAGGTTAAGCGACTAAGCGTACACGGTGGATGCCCTGGCAGTCAGAGGCGATGAAGGACGTGCTAATCTGCGATAAGCGTCGGTAAGGTGATATGAACCGTTATAACCGGCGATTTCCGAATGGGGAAACCCAGTGTGTTTCGACACACTATCATTACGTGAATACATAGCGTAATGAAGCGAACCGGGGGAACTGAAACATCTAAGTACCCCGAGGAAAAGAAATCAACCGAGATTCCCCCAGTAGCGGCGAGCGAACGGGGAGCAGCCCAGAGTCTGAATCAGCTTGTGTGTTAGTGGAACGGTCTGGAAAGTCCGACGGTACAGGGTGATAGTCCCGTACACCAAAATGCACAGGTTGTGAACTCGAAGAGTAGGGCGGGACACGTGGTATCCTGTCTGAATATGGGGGGACCATCCTCCAAGGCTAAATACTCCTGACTGACCGATAGTGAACCAGTACCGTGAGGGAAAGGCGAAAAGAACCCCGGCGAGGGGAGTGAAAAAGAACCTGAAACCGTGTACGTACAAGCAGTGGGAGCCTCTTTATGGGGTGACTGCGTACCTTTTGTATAATGGGTCAGCGACTTATATTCTGTAGCAAGGTTAACCGTATAGGGGAGCCGAAGGGAAACCGAGTCTTAACTGGGCGTTAAGTTGCAGGGTATAGACCCGAAACCCGGTGATCTAGCCATGGGCAGGTTGAAGGTTGGGTAACACTAACTGGAGGACCGAACCGACTAATGTTGAAAAATTAGCGGATGACTTGTGGCTGGGGGTGAAAGGCCAATCAAACCGGGAGATAGCTGGTTCTCCCCGAAAGCTATTTAGGTAGCGCCTCGTGAACTCATCTTCGGGGGTAGAGCACTGTTTCGGCTAGGGGGTCATCCCGACTTACCAACCCGATGCAAACTGCGAATACCGAAGAATGTTATCACGGGAGACACACGGCGGGTGCTAACGTCCGTCGTGAAGAGGGAAACAACCCAGACCGCCAGCTAAGGTCCCAAAGTCATGGTTAAGTGGGAAACGATGTGGGAAGGCACAGACAGCCAGGATGTTGGCTTAGAAGCAGCCATCATTTAAAGAAAGCGTAATAGCTCACTGGTCGAGTCGGCCTGCGCGGAAGATGTAACGGGGCTAAACCATGCACCGAAGCTGCGGCAGCGACACTATGTGTTGTTGGGTAGGGGAGCGTTCTGTAAGCCGTTGAAGGTGTGCTGTGAGGTATGCTGGAGGTATCAGAAGTGCGAATGCTGACATAAGTAACGATAATGCGGGTGAAAAACCCGCACGCCGGAAGACCAAGGGTTCCTGTCCAACGTTAATCGGGGCAGGGTGAGTCGACCCCTAAGGCGAGGCCGAAAGGCGTAGTCGATGGGAAACAGGTTAATATTCCTGTACTTGGTGTTACTGCGAAGGGGGGACGGAGAAGGCTATGTTAGCCGGGCGACGGTTGTCCCGGTTTAAGCATGTAGGCGGAGGTTCCAGGTAAATCCGGTACCTTTTTAACGCTGAGGTGTGATGACGAGGCACTACGGTGCTGAAGTAACAAATGCCCTGCTTCCAGGAAAAGCCTCTAAGCATCAGGTAACACGAAATCGTACCCCAAACCGACACAGGTGGTCAGGTAGAGAATACCAAGGCGCTTGAGAGAACTCGGGTGAAGGAACTAGGCAAAATGGTGCCGTAACTTCGGGAGAAGGCACGCTGATATGTAGGTGAAGTGATTTACTCATGGAGCTGAAATCAGTCGAAGATACCAGCTGGCTGCAACTGTTTATTAAAAACACAGCACTGTGCAAACACGAAAGTGGACGTATACGGTGTGACGCCTGCCCGGTGCCGGAAGGTTAATTGATGGGGTTATCCGTAAGGAGAAGCTCTTGATCGAAGCCCCGGTAAACGGCGGCCGTAACTATAACGGTCCTAAGGTAGCGAAATTCCTTGTCGGGTAAGTTCCGACCTGCACGAATGGCGTAATGATGGCCAGGCTGTCTCCACCCGAGACTCAGTGAAATTGAACTCGCTGTGAAGATGCAGTGTACCCGCGGCAAGACGGAAAGACCCCGTGAACCTTTACTATAGCTTGACACTGAACACTGGTCCTTGATGTGTAGGATAGGTGGGAGGCTTTGAAGTGTGGACGCCAGTCTGCATGGAGCCATCCTTGAAATACCACCCTTTAATGGCTGGTGTTCTAACGTGGACCCGTTACCCGGGTTGCGGACAGTGTCTGGTGGGTAGTTTGACTGGGGCGGTCTCCTCCTAAAGAGTAACGGAGGAGCACGAAGGTTAGCTAATCCTGGTCGGACATCAGGAGGTTAGTGCAAAGGCATAAGCTAGCTTGACTGCGAGAGTGACGGCTCGAGCAGGTGCGAAAGCAGGTCTTAGTGATCCGGTGGTTCTGAATGGAAGGGCCATCGCTCAACGGATAAAAGGTACTCCGGGGATAACAGGCTGATACCGCCCAAGAGTTCATATCGACGGCGGTGTTTGGCACCTCGATGTCGGCTCATCACATCCTGGGGCTGAAGTAGGTCCCAAGGGTATGGCTGTTCGCCATTTAAAGTGGTACGCGAGCTGGGTTTAGAACGTCGTGAGACAGTTCGGTCCCTATCTGCCGTGGGCGCTGGAGAATTGAGGGGGGCTGCTCCTAGTACGAGAGGACCGGAGTGGACGCATCACTGGTGTTCGGGTTGTCATGCCAATGGCATTGCCCGGTAGCTAAATGCGGAAGAGATAAGTGCTGAAAGCATCTAAGCACGAAACTTGCCCCGAGATGAGTTCTCCCTGAGACTTTAAGTCTCCTGAAGGAACGTT
>NZ_JBEUDS010000051.1:0-4462 GCF_041060555.1 Parapedomonas caeni
TCCCAGCGAACCTGCTCCCAGACCAGCGTCTGATGCTCGCCGCATTCCGGGCACGGCACGAAGAAGCGGCGCCTGTCGCTTTCGGCATAGGCGGTCTCGATCCGGCTCGCGCCACGGATGGTCGGCGTCGAGACCAGCACGATCTTGCGGTTCCAGAAGGTGACGGTGCGCTTCTTCGCCAGATTGACCGGATCGCCCTCGGCGCCGGCGCTGAACGGATAGCGGTCGACCTCGTCGCACAGAAGGATGCGGATCGGCCGGCTGGCCAGGCCCGAAGGCGCATTGGCGCCGACGATGGTCAGATGCCCGCCGGGAAACTTCTTGTGCAGGATCTTGTTCGACCCGTCCCGCGACTTCGGATCCGAGATTCGCCCATGCAGACAGGGCGTATCGCGCGCCATCGGCGAGAAACGGTCCTTCGACCAGGTCTCCGCATCGCGTTCCGTCGGCATCACCACCATCACCGGCGCCGGGTCCTGGTCGATGTGGAATGCAACGGTGTTGAGCAGCACCTCCGTCTTGCCGGTCTGGCTCGACGACATCACGACGACGCTTTCGACCGCTGGATCGGAGATCGCGTCCATGATGCCGCGCTGGTAGATGGCCCGCTCCGTGCGCCAGCGGCCGGGCTCGGCGCTGGCTTCGGAACTCAGGCGGCGCCTGGCGTCGGCCCACTCACTGATCGTCAGGGTCGGCGGCGGCGCCAGGATCGTCAGCGCCTTGCGCGTCGCCTGCGCCAGCCGCGCCGGCCCCTTCAGCATCAACGGCGATGGTCGGGAGGCTGGCGAGTTCCGCGAGCGCTTCGGTGATCGCGTCGCGGATCTGCGCGCGCGTGCCGGCAATGGTGGACTCCTCATGGACCAGCGGCGCCAGCCTGTCGGGCAGGACCAGCAAACGTGCGCGCAGGCGGGCCAGCACGGCGATCCACGCCTCCTCGACCTGAGCGGCCGGCAAGAGGTCGCCGCGCCGGACAGCTGCGTCCATTTCGGCGAGATCGGCCTTGGCCTTGATCAGCCGGGCGCGCTCGACACCGAAATCCGCGGCGCCCGTCTGCGACCGCGTCGCCAGCTCGCGCAGGTAGCGCACATAGCCGCGCACCGTGCCGACGAGGTCGTAGCGCCCACGTTCGGGGCCGGTGCGAGCTGACGCCGGGATGATCCCGTCGCGCGCCAGCTGCTGGACCCGCCTTTCGGTCAGGTCCAGGAGCCGGGCGATGACCGCGATGGGTTGGGTATTGGTCGCCATGAACGGGGGCCGCTCCCGGGCAAGATCAGGTCATGTCGGGAGCCCCGCCATCACTGCAGAAAAAGCAATGAAATGATGCACTTATCGACTTGATGAGGGTGCCGATCAGAGCCTGTATGGCGTCACCATCAAGCGCTGGAGACCGCCATGACCAAGTCCCGAAACACCGCTTCCGCCCTCGACGCTTTCATCGCCAAGAAGGCGGAGATCGACGCGATGCTGGAGCGCATCAAGGCCCTGAGCGACGACCATTTCGACACCAGCCCCGACGAGATCAATTGGGGCCACGTCGGAACCCTCGCGCACTATGCCGAACTCCTGAAGCGCATCACCGACGCAGCCTTCAAGGAGGGCGAGCACGCCGATTAGGCGCACCACTTCCCGCCTTCGCCCCGATGGGATCGCCCTCGGGGCTCGGGGCAGTAGTAGGTCCGCGATGGTCGCGCGCCTCTCCTGAAGAAGGATTGCCCCAATGACCAAACTCTCCGACACACAGACGATCGTCCTCAGCGCCGCTGCGCAGCGCGCGAACATGCTGGCTCTACCGCTCCCGAAGAACCTCAAGGGCGGCGCAGCGCAGAAAGTGATCGCCTCGCTCATCAAGCAGGGCCTGCTCGAAGAGATCGATGCCGACACGCGCATCGGCGAACACATCTGGCGCGAGACCGGCGACGGCCACGGCGTCACACTCGCGATCACCGAGCACGGGCTCGCCGCCATCGGCATCGAGCCGGAGGCCTCGCGTGACGCTGCGGAATCGACGCAAAGCGATCATGCTGCCGTCAAGACGCCATCGAAGCCAAATGCCCGCGAAGGCAGCAAGCAGGCCCAGCTGATCGCCATGCTGCAGGGCGCCGACGGAGCAACCATCGCCGAAATCGCTGCCGCATTCGGCTGGCAACCGCATACTGTGCGCGGCGCCATCGCCGGGGCGCTCAAGAAGAAGCTCGGGCTCGATGTGACCTCCGAGAAGGTCGACGGACGCGGTCGGGTCTACCGCCTCAGCCGGGAGGGCTGAGGCTATGGCGAGGATCACCATCCACGACCGTCTCGTCGCCGCCCTACAGCACCGAGGCGAAGCGATCATCGCTGATGCACGCTCGACCCGCTACACGGTCCTCACGCGAACGCGCCGGGAAACCGGCGAGCAGGTCGGCTTCTATTTCGTCGGCCGTGCCGGCGCGCTCCGGGCCGGCCGCACCGTTGCCGAGAGCCGGCCGGTGGGCGCCGACTTCCGGGCGAAGCTGCTCGGCATAACGACCAGCTGACACGTCATCCTCACTGAGCCGCCGCTGCCCGCCATGGGCGGCGGCGTTTTGCTTATGCAGTCCAAGAGCGCATCCTCTCGAACATGCGCCGCACGGCATAGCTGCGCGCCACGGATACCAGCGTGAATAGAGCGCCGATCAACAGATTGTCGCTCAGGGACACCTGCAGACCGAACAGCGGGAAGACCGCGATCTGGGTCAGCACGGCCACGCCGTAACCGATCGCGACATTGCTCAACGCCTCGATCAGGGACATTCGGCGCGACTGCATCATGCGGCGTCCTGATCGCTGTCACGAGTGCCGACGCGCTCGGTCTTCACCTCGTCGAAGCTGCGATTCTCGCCCTCCAGCCTTGCCGATTTCCCGGTGAAGGCCTGCCAGCGGTTGACGATCACGTCACAAAAGGTCTCGGAGAGCTCAACCCCGAAGACGCGTCTCCCCGTCCGCTCGCCTGCGATGAGTTGCGAGCCCGAGCCGGAGAACGGCTCGTAGCAGATTTCCCCCGGCACGGTGTGCAGCTCCATCGGCAGCGTGAACACGCGCACCGGTTTCGAGGTCGGGTGCTCCCGCGTCTCGATCTCGCTCGACGGGATGGACCACACCGTCGTCGGCCAGTTCTCGAAGCCTTCGCGGTTGACGCGCGGCTTGTTGCCCGAGCGCCAGCCGAACAGGCAGGGCTCGTGCGCCCACAGCATGATCGAGCGCGTGAGCACCGGACGGCTCTTGGCCCAGATGATCTGCTGGTGATGCAGCACGTCGAACTTGGACCAGCAGGCTTCCAGCATTGCCTGGCGCCGCGAGGCATGCCAGCAATACCAGGCCGCGTCCTCCTTGATGGCGCAGTCGATGGCGACCTGCATGAAGGCCTCGTAGAACTGCGGCCCCTGGGATGAATCGTCCCAGTGCTTCTGCTCGATGTAGTCGTCGGACCAGTCCTTGTTCGCGATCTTCTTGGCGCGGGCGGACGCGTTCTTCTTCGTCGGATGGTTGGTGCCGTCATAGTCGACGAGATAGGGCGGATCGGTCGCGAACAGCGCGGCGCGCTCGCCGTTCATCAGGCGGGTGACGTCCTCGGCCGAGGTCGAGTCTCCGCAGAGCAGGCGGTGGTCCCCGAGGATCCAGAGATCGCCGCGGCGGGTGACGGGCGTGGCGGGCGGCTCCGGAACCTCGTCTTCGTCCACCAGCCCCTCGACGGGCGCCTCGGCCAGGAGACGGGCCAGTTCGTCGTCCTCGAAACCGGTCAGCGCCAGGTCGAACTCGTCGAGCTTCAGATCGGCCAGTTCGAGCTTGAGCAGCTCGTCATCCCAGCTCGCATTCTGATGCGAGCGGTTGTCCATCAGCCGGTAGGCGCGCAGCTGCGCCGGCGTCAGGCCATGCGCGACATGCACCGGCACGCTCGTCATGCCGAGCCGCTTGGCCGCCTCGTAGCGGGTGTGGCCGACGACGATCACCATGTCCTCGTCGACGACGATCGGCTGACGCCAGCCGAACTCGGCCAGTGAGGCGGCGACCGTGGCGACAGCCTCCTCGTTGCGGCGCGGGTTGCGGGCATAAGGCACGAGCTTGTCGATCGGCGTTTCGACGACGTCCATGGTCGGTCCGGTGCGATGGGTGAAGGATCTGATCCGGCGGTCGCGAAGCCCGCCGTTGTTCTGTGCCGGCGAAACGGGTCCCGCTTCGCCGATGCGCTCGAAACGAAACGCCCCCGACCGGCGGCTTCGCCATCGTCGAGGCACGCAGACGCCTAAGTGTTTGGATTCACGAGCGCGAGGATGCTGGCGAAACGAAATGGCCTATTTCGGCGCCGTCACTGGGCAAGCGTCGCGCCATTGCCGCCAGCATACGATTTCGGCCAGGGAGGAACCGCTATCTCTCTGAGTTCGTTGATATTAACGCCGTACCGTAAGACGGAGCGTCCCGCTTGACAGGACGTCCCGTTTTGCGTTAC
>NZ_JBEUDS010000052.1:0-4224 GCF_041060555.1 Parapedomonas caeni
AAGGCATGGCCGAACTCAACCAACCCATGATCGAGGAGGAAAATCAGCCCCTACACATCACCGCCAAAGCCGCCTGACGATGGCCCACGGCCACAGCCGAAATTACACCACCTTGACGGACGCGACCGTTCAAGGAAGTTCTGGCACCGCTCACATGAAAACGACTTAGCGCGCTGCGAACTGCCAGTGAGCAACATGAACGCGCTAACGTCCTCATTTTCCAAACCTGCATCGCCGCCGACTTGGTATGGAATGCGATGATCCACCTGTAGGGCACGAGCTGTCACCTGCCAGCCAGTGATGCCATCGACCTCGCCGTAATGGGCAACGAGCTTAGCCTTGAACACTTTCGGGATGATTGAACGCCCCTGCTGGGCTTCGCGCATTTCAGCGTCGGAGAGCAGGCTGTAGCTTGCCATCCTCCGACCATCTGACCCCTTGACCATGGTAGTCTTCACGGGGAACCCATTGTCCACCACATCCATGCGGGCACGAGGCGCGTGCTTGTAGCCGAGATCCAAAAGTTCTTCGGTCGTGATGCTACCCCGTTCGAGCATCGCCTTTAGAACCTTCGTGGCGCGAGCGCCCGGATTCCGAGCGATGAATTCTTCAGCTTTGGTCCTGATCGCGTCCGATGCCAACTTGATGCCTCCTGTTTGGAGGCTATCGATAGATCATGGCTAAGGAGTAAGAAAGTCATCCAAGAACTTACACCGCACTTATTTGCCCTTTGGACGACAGCAGAATACCGAAACAATAGAATCGTTTGCCTCCTTGGAACCTCAATTGAGGCGTAAGAGGTTCGACCGTCATGGCAACGCCCCGCAACCATAGGTGCGGGGCGCTGGCAGCGTCAGGCACGGGAGAATCGACCCCGCTGCTGCGGTCGTTGGATTTACGAGGGACGCACCGCTATGCCTCGGCGCGGGTGATGGTCCGAATGGCCCCGCGCAAACTTAATTCTCAACTGCCCGCGCCCACGTTCCGTCCTGCTCCCAGCTTCGCAGCGCGGCGACAACATCAACCATGTCGTCGGGGTCCAGCGCACCCGCCGCGATGCCGGGAAGGATTTGCTGTTCAACGAACTGGTCGAACGAACCGTAGAGCAGTTCAAACGGGGACGGCTTCGGCATTGCAGCCCGCTCGATGCGCGCCACCCGCTTCTGCAATGCCCGAACCGCCCGCATGTGGTTATCGCAGCCCCAGCCGTTCGCGCAGACCATCGGGCGCAGCACGGGGAGCAACCCTTTGCAGCGGTGCAGGCGGCGCGACGGGCGCGGGTGCAACGGGCACCTCCTGCGTCACCGGCGCGGGCGCAACGCCGTCCCCAGCCAGCGCGTCCAGCGCGGCGCGCAGACCGGGGCCGACGCGCAAGGCGTGCTCGAAATGCCGTTGGTGAAGCAGCGCCCGTTCTTGGGTGACCACGAAATGATTGTCCACGACGCGCTGACTCTCGCTGGCGGGCAACCCATACTTGGCTGCGCGGGGTCCGTCAGACATGGAGCGCCCCCAGCTTCTGCAACAGGTCCAGCGCTTCCTCCCGCTCGCTTTCCTCAATGCTGGTGCGCAGCACGTCCATGAAGTTCTTCACCGCCTGAGCGCGAAACTCCGGGTCAAGGTCCGCCATGCTTTTCGGCTCGTCGGGTTCGATGCCGTAGAAGCCCAGCAGCTCCCGGCCCGTCATGGGGAGCAGCTTCACCTGCCAAGGGTGTTCGTGCGCCAACTGCTCCGCTGCCGCGCGCTGCTTCTCGTATTCATCGACCGACTTGAAGCTGACCCGCTTGCCGTTGATGAGCAGGACAACGAAGGTATGGCGCGGCCCCGGTTCCGGGCAGATGGCACGGTTCACGTTGCGCCACGATGTGTAGTTATTCATGGTTGAAGCCTCCTGCCCCTATGGCGGGGATTTGGGTGAATGGGGTCGCGTTCGGCCGATTTTGAACCGACGCGCGTTTTTGCCGGATATGCGTCATGCACCCCTCGCCTCCTCAAGAGCGACGATCCTCGCCTCAAGGGTCTCAACTGCTTTGCATTCAGCCAGTGCCTTTATGCTGTCGATGATCAACCGACCCACATCTGGCGCGATTTTCCCAGAAGCTATGCCATCGAGCACCTGACTGACCTGCTCGCTGGCAGGGGCATCGGTGTTCAGGTCGAAATTGACCTTCTCCGCCTGCGCCTTGAGCGAGGGCATGACTTTCGACAACACAACCGAAATTGCGCCGGTGTCCCCTTCCAGCGCCTTCCCGACCAGAACCGACACAATCGCCCGCATTTCGGTCAGCATTTGCTCGGTGGCGAGCAATCGCCGGTCGGGGATGCCACGCGGGCGACCGGCGGGATTTGGGCTGGGACCGTTCTTGACCCAATCCGGGTTGCCGACCGGGCGCGGTGGCGCGGGTTCAGGTTTGGGCGGTGGAGGCGGCGCGGGCTGCCAACCCGTTTCCCACGGTGCTTTCTGCTGTTCGCTCATGAACTGTCTCGATTGATTAGATCAGGTTTCGGGCGCGAACGCCTTGGCGGTCTTGGCTGCGGCGGCACGAAACCGAGCCACCTTCTGGTGGTCGCTGCCGATCGCTTTGCTGAGAACGCTGAAAACAAGCCCACTGCGCTCCCCGATCAGATCGAGGCCAGCCTTCGCCGCCTTGAGCCGCTTCGCCTTGAGCGGTTCGTGATGCTCGTGGAACATGCGTGTCAGGATGCTCTGCATCCCCGCGTCGATGCCAGACAGGAATGCGGGAGCGCCAAGGATCGCCGTTGCAGTTCGAGCGTCGTTGTCGGTGATAGCCTTGCGCACGAACGACATACGTTCACCCTCGGGCAGCGACTTGCAATAGGCGCGAATTTCAGCCGACAGGCTGTTTGATGCCCTGCTCTCGACCGGCGCGGACAACTCGCGTTCGATGCCGTCAATGATGGTCTTGAGATTGGCAGCGGCACCGTCGAAGCGCTGCGCGATCCCGGTCAGCACCCGGTCGGCATAATCAGCAGCTTTGACCACGGCAGCGGCTTCCGTGAGGGTCGGATCGGACCTTGCTGCTTCGCTGGCGTCGAACACTTTGCCAAGCTGCTCGTAGGCATTGGCAAAGGCACCTTCGGTCATGGAGAGAATACCGGCAGTCTCGTCGTCGTAACCGTCAAGTTCTCGGACATTGATCGGGTGCAGTGACGGAGTAATGCGGGTGTCGATATTATCGGACATTGCGGACCTACTTTCTCGGATAAGGTTTACACTGCCCTTACAATTTACCGGATCATGCTGTAGGTCCGCTAGCTTTATTTTGTTATTTCAATTACTTAGGTCAGTTCGGCAACTTAGGACCCGCAAATACCCCCTTTGAGCGCCGACAGTCTTTCGCTTGAACTTGCCCTTTATGACCACACGTTATCAGCCCTCCCGGCACAAGCGCAGCACCACGCAGCAAGGTGGGCGAACCCGGTAAACTGGGTGAAGTGGGTGAGGTGGGGAAGGTGGTGCAACGCAAGGACTTGCTAGCACTTCACCCAGTTTCCCCACCTTGCAAGCACTGCCCCCACTTCACCCACCTAACCACACTAAGTGGCGCTACCCTTGGGCTTGCACAGCCAAGTCCCACCCTCGTTCTTCTTCTCCATGTGGTCACCACTGTGCTTGTTCCACCAGCTTTCCGAAACGACGTTCTGGCTCAATGCAGCGGCACGCACATTCGCAATAGGCACCCATTCGTGGTCAGGGTAAGTCACGAACAGCGCCTTGAGCCACATGGCGAATTGCGGTTCCTGCTGGCTCTTGGGTCCGCGTGATCTGCCAACCACTGTGGTCGGTTTCAGGGCGCTGTCCAATTCGTCCCAGTTAGGGCGCGTGGCGAGCACAGGCTTGCCGTTCCTGTGATCATTGCCGACAGTCACCCGCTCGGTGAAGAACCGCCATGCCCCGCCAGGGTGTTCCGGCAGGTTCACCTTCACCTGCATGAACAGCTTTTCATGCGGGTCTGGTTCGTAATCCTCGGTCGCAGGGCGGTCCATGACGGCGCACAGGCTGCGGCAGGTCTGCGCGAATGCCGCTGAACCAAGGACGCGGTGCAGCATGTTTCTGCTCGTGTCCTTGGCGAAGTGCGGTTAGCGTCCGCGCTCGTGGTGTAATTTCCGGTGTAGGCGATGGTGTATTCCGGGGTGGGGCATGCCCCACCCCGGAATGCGGCGTCGCTGGTGGCCACCGGGTTCATCGTTATGGTGGAGTTTGCA